>JAUMSA010000002.1 GCA_031293105.1 Butyricicoccus sp.
GTAGTATACTGAACATAAGAGGTAGAATGATTTTTTTCAAATAAGGAAGTGATTTTTTATGGCAGCGATCATCGCGATCACCAACCAAAAGGGCGGCGTGGGCAAAACGACAACTGCCGCTGCCTTGATCGCCTCGCTTGCGGAGCGTGGAAAAAAGGTTCTTGGTGTCGATTTGGACCCCCAAGGCAATCTTGGCTTTAGTTTGGGTGTAGATATTGAAAACAGTCATACGATCTATGAAGTATTCAAAAAACAGATCTCCATTGAGCAAGCGCTTTGCCCCATGGCATATGGTGATTTGTTAGCCTCCAACATCCTGCTTTCCGGTGTGGAGCTGGAATTTAACCGTGCCGGACGCGAGTATATGCTCAAAACCGAGCTCACGTCCATCCTGGATCGCTATGATTTTGTCATCGTCGATACGCCGCCGGCACTCAACTTATTGACTGTGAATGCCTATGTTGCATCGGACAAGCTTATCATCCCGATGGCGCCGGAAATCCTGAGCCTTTTGGGTGTCACGCAAATTAAAGAAACCATTGAAACCGTGCGGCAATATTACAACCCGCGCCTGGAGGTTATTGGCATCCTGCTCAATAAATTTAACGCCCGCCTGAATTTGAACCGGGATGTGTTGGAGCTCTCCCAACAGATCGCGCAGCAACTGGGCACCCAGGTCTTTGAAACGAAAATTCGGCAAAGCGTCTTGGTTGCGGAAGCCCCGGCGCACGGCCAAAGCGTGGTGACCTATGCGCCAAACTGCAAGCCGGCGCAGGATTTTTCCGCACTTGTTGACGAAATCTTGCGTCTTGACCCAACAAGCACCGTGGGAGGATAAGCAATGCCATCAAAACGAAGCAATAAAACAGCCCGTGTCTTGAACCTGATTGCAGGCTCTCATCAGCCGGAAGCCACCGAGTCGCCCGAAGCGCAGGATGTCCCCGCTGAGGCTCCTGCCGCACCGGTGGAGGAAGTAGTTGCTCCCCCCGAGGAAAAACCGGCCCGCAAGTCCTCTTCCCGCACGCGATCGACTGCCAAAAAGGCCAAGCAGCCCGCTCAATCGCCTCCGGTCGAGGAAACTATCCCCGAACAAGCTCCAGCCGCGGCCGAACCCGTTCCGGCCCCATCCGCGACATTGCCGCCTGCGCCGCAGCCGATTGTTCCGATTGTGCAGACTGTTCGTGAAAAAGAGCAAGCACTTGCCGAAGATATTCGTGCCGGCTTACTGCAAGCCTTATCAGAATCCGAAGACCTTGTAGACTTTTCAGAACCATCAGCTGCCCCGTCGGATACTCCCGCCCCCGAGCCTGCGGAATCGGCCACTGCCCCGGCTGCGGAAGCATCCATCGAACCAATCCTGCCCGAAGAGCCTGCCCCTGCACCGGAAACGGTTCCCACCCCTTCTGTACCGGAGGATGTGGCGTCCGAACCGGAGGAAAAGTCCCCCGAAGAAGCGCCGTCGGATGACGCAGCGGCTTCGGCAGTTTCGGCAGCGGATACTGCGCTTGCACAAAAGATTGCAGCCGAGCTTTCCGCCCAGGAAGACAACCAAACGCCTGTATCTTCGGCTCCTGTGCTGGAAGCGGTATCCGAATCCTCCCTCCCTCCCGAGCCGAAAGTCTCCGCTCCTTCCGAAGTCCTGGATGCAGCCGAAAAACCTTCGGCCGGCCAAGATGTTTCCTATTGGAATGTTTTACAGACCTTGGTAGAAGAGAATGCGGCCTACTACACCAAACATATGCTGCAATGCACTTGCCCGCGATGCATCGCCGATATGAAGGCATTGGCGCTCACCAATCTGCCTTCCAAATATGTTGTATTGAGCCAAGCGCAAAAAAATGCGTATATGAGTGTTTTTGGCGCCCGCTATGCCAATGAGATTGCCGTTCAAATGGTGCGCGCCTGTGTGATCGTCAACGACCATCCCCATCATGGCGACGCGCTGTAAGTCAAATAAAAAGGGTCTTTCCTTCTGGTATCCACCAAAAGGAAAGACCCTTTCCCATTATTTTGAGCCATCTCGTTTTTGTCCGGCTTGCAGCAGACGCAACAACTCCATCGGAGAGTCTTTTTCCTCTGCGGCCGAACAATTTTCCCGACGTGCTTCTACCAATTCTGTACGCAATACAGACACATGGCGCGGTGCATCGACGGACAAACGCACGCGCCCTTGGCCAATTTCCTGCACCGTGATTGTAACATCATCGCCGATCATAAAGGACTGACCTTCTTTGCGTTGCAAAATCAGCACAGTCCTTCCCCCTTTCCCTGTTCCA
The DNA here is from genome assembly GCA_031293105.1 of Butyricicoccus sp. Classification (GTDB taxonomy): domain Bacteria; phylum Bacillota; class Clostridia; order Oscillospirales; family Butyricicoccaceae; genus Butyricicoccus_B. The sequence continues at coordinate 2,277 of JAUMSA010000002.1, forward strand.
AGGAGGAAAGTGGACAGCGCATCGTATATTGATCTAAGATCACCTGACGCGCTTGCCGTGTTTGGTCATTGATGACAATAGGGCAACGCAAATTGACCATGCTTTTGGATACCGGCTTTTCCACCCGGCAAAGCACATAATAACACAAATCTTCACTTTGCGCCACCTGTAACGTATCCAATTCCTTCTGCGGCAATAGCGGACGGTAATCGGGCATCAACATAAAGGGATTGAGCAGCGTAAACGCCAAATAAGGATTGGTTACGCTTTGCAGACACAACAAAAAGTCTTCCTCTTCGGAGAAGGGCAGCAAAACAAACTCCTTTTCCTCTTCAAACCCAAACAGGCCTTCGGTAAAATGAAGTGTTGTAGTGTCATCAATCGACAATTCCCCAAAATATTTGGTCTGTATTTTCATACTTACTCCTTGTTATGCTTTTACATCGACCGGTTCATAACCGGGCTCCGAAGACGGCGGCACATAAACCGGTCCGCCCACATATTTAATGATAACATCGGGTTGCTGCGTGACGGTAAACTCGATATTGCCCGGCGTAAACTCGACCTGGCTGCCGTTCATGCGCCAATCAAAGTTCAGCTTATCCATTTGGTAACGAATATTGAGCTCCCCTTCGTCCCATGTGATATCCGGTCCTGTGGAGGGCAGCCATTTCATGGCAAAGTCGGTATTCACCTGCTGAGACTCCATCGCAAATCGCGAAATCATCTCTTCCCCAATTTTTGCTTTTAACAAAAGATCGCCTCGTCTTGCATAGGTAGCTGTCGTTTCATATACCTTCTGCTGTCCCTTCTGCGCCGCCTGTTCAATGCTACGCATTGCCGTCGGCGTTACCGAATTGCGCGCTTCAAAGGTATCGATGTTCAGCTTAATCGGTTTGCTCTTAATCTTGAGTCCCCCAGGATCCCGCGAGATTTCCAAGTCAACCGTGGAACGTTTATATTCCAGTTTCGCATGATTGACCTTCATCTCTAGTTCAATTGGAACCGTTTTAATTTCTATTAGCCGCTCCATACAGCACTCACTCCTTAAGTATTCACAGCAGCGTACCCTCTATCATTGCAGCTTTTGCTGTAACCGATTTATTCAGAGCATGTTTCCCCGACATGCACCGTTATTTTTTCATTAACTCATATAATCCAGGAACGATTCAGACAGAATCTGATTGCCGACGCGCAAAGCTGCATTGTAACTATATTGCGCATAAGCAAATGTGGTCAGCGCATCCGCCAAATCAACGCGATCCAACGATTCGTACTGCTCAACCAATGTATCCCCTGTAGTCGCCAAACGTTTATCGTTGGATTTTAAGAATTCCGCACGGCTTTCCATTTCACTGTGATTGGTGATGTACTCGCTATACGAATCCTGCATCTTGCCAAAAAGTGCATCTGCCTCTTCCTTCATTCCCGGAGACAGGTTGCCGTCGGAATCGGCCTGCGAATAGATCGAACCGAGCTTTGCAATAATGGAAATTACATTATTCGGCACGCCGTCTTCGTCCACACCATATCCGGTTAAAGCGATGCCGGAAATCGAAGAATTAAAGGCCGTCGACGGGATGACCTGTTCGTTTTCATCGAGTTCGAAGCCCAGGCCAACATCCACATACATGGTTTCGCCTGCCATGTCTTTAAATTCTTTCAGCATATCCGGATCGGTTGTATCAACCGGTCTGTCTCGATAATATAGTGTGCCATCCTTCAGCGAAAATGGTGCATTGTCGCCATCGGCCCCAGCAAAAATAAATTTTTCACCATACTTGGCGTTCAAGGTCTGTACCATCGCCTCTGCCGTGCTGGTCAGCGTTTGTCCCAATGCCTTCAATCCGCCGCCAGACGGTGGATTACCCGCCTGCATTGCCTGCGACAAGGCATTGTTGTATTCATTGTCAAATTCCTGCAAACTGCTTGCAGCAGCATCAAACTTACTAATCGCACTGCTGCTCGTTTCCTGCTGCGCCTGATTGCGTGCATATGCCGAATGAACCCGGTAGGACTGTGTTGCCAGCGACGGCGCATCCGAAAATGCATTGAACCGGCGGCCGTCCGTTAAAACGGTGTTCATGGACTGATATAAATTGCTTGTCGCACGCGCCAAATGGCCTCGATACGTACGCAGCGAACTGTTGGTTGTCACTCGCATTGCCATAAGATCGATCTCTCCTTACTGTTAACGTCCAACAACGCCCATGCCATTGATTACTTTATCCATTGCTTCGTCCAGCGTCGTCATCAGACGGCAAGCCGCGGCAAACGCCTTCTGATAAGTCATCAAGTTGATGCCTTCATCGTTCAGGTCAACGCCCGCTACCGAATCGCGGCTGTTGTTCAGCTCATCGGCCGAGGTTGCATAGGTATCATAAATCGTGGATGTTGTATTGTAATCCGAACCTAAGACCGCCTGCATGTTGGCATAACTACCTTCGATGGTACCTTTGTAGATCGGGTCGGTCGATACATTGGATTCAATTTTGCCTGCGGATATGGAAACATTGCCCTTTGGATCGATAATTTCCAAACTTGTTACCACACTGCACAGAGAATCCCCATCCCCATCCGCAGAGATATCAAGATGCTTTCCTTGCTTTTGTACGCTAAACTCGGTATTTTTCTCAATGGCCGTGTATAGATTGTCCAAAGTTGAATCCGTACCTGTGCCCGCCTCAAAAGGAACTTCGATAGTATGCTGCTGATTCATACTGTCAATATATGTAATCTCAGCCTTCAAAGAATCCCCTTTGCTAGCCCCACCATAAGTGATCTCACCGGTTGCAAAGTTTGTGTCATTGCCACGTGCAACATCAAAGGCCGTATAAGTATGCTCTGCATTCAGGGAATTGAGGAATCGTCCCAAGTTATCATTCTGCGTGGTTTGATCCGGAGATGTTGTGATTGCAGCGACCATCTGCGTTTTGCCACTCGTCCAATTTTTCGACAGCGCAATATTGCTTGCGGTAATCGTTGTCGACGGGTTTTCCGGATCAGCATCGCCCTCCGCAACGAATAGATAACCTGCATTGGCGTTCGGGACTTTTTGCCCATTTTCATCGACACTTTGAAGTGGTGTACCATCCGGTCCCGTGGTATTGATGCGGTTCATCTCGGTTGCAAACTTATTCGCAAGCATATCCAGCGACTTCATGTAATAAGGAATGCCGCGTGTATCAACCGTACCATTTGCGTTTGCAGAAAATTCGCCTTCGCCCACCAGCATCTGTCGGGTGGATTCCAAGGCGCCATATCCGGAACCTTCTCCAATCAATCCTTGATGGGAGTCAATTGCCGAAGTATTATTCGTGCCAGAAAATGTGATTCCGCTGCCCGTTAAATCAATACCGGTAATCTCAGCAGCATTGGCACCTTTTCCTGTGGATGTCAAACTAAAATCATGAGCCGAGCCAGTTAAAGTAAACAAACCTTTAAGGTCTGGATCATTCTGTATAGCGTCTTTTAGAGCGTTTTGTAAACTTTTAGCTGTTTCAATGCGTGCGTTTTCAATGTCCTCTGCAGTTGCGTCAGGACCCGGAGCTGTAACCTCAAATGAAATTGTAGCTGTTTGGGATTTTCCGTTTTGGTCTGTATAGGAAATTTTAATTTGTGTCGAGCCATTCTTCGCATCCGACGCAAAATTTAATCCAGTAGCTTTGAAGACAGACTGGGAATCCGACAGCTGTGTTTTTCCATCCGGGCTCTTCAGTTCGCCAATGCTTAGCAGCAAGCGGTCATTATCAACATCATTTCCGTCTGCATCTTGAATCTTATCCGGCAGTGTGACCTCAGCTCGATAAATGCCGTCAATGAGCGTCTGTCCCGGCTTACCAGTTGCATTATCAACCACTTTGATGCTGAGCTTTTCAATTTCAAAGCCGGCGCCAACATCTTCCTTACCATACGTGACGTCAATCTTCATGTACTGCGACAAATCGTCGATCAGCAGATTGCGCTGGTCACGCAATTCCAGCGCCGAATCGCCGTTGATATCCGCAATACGAATCTGCTCGGTGATCTTCTGAATGCTCTCCAAGGTTTCATTTAATCCCTTGATGTCCTCGTTATAAGAGTCCTTCACATTCTGATAAGCTTCTTCCAACTTACCGGCATTCAAATTCAGCAACCGGCAAAGTTCTTCTGCCGAAGAACGCACCAGCGTATCAAATTCCTGCTCATTGACATTGTTGTCCTGCATCAAATCCGATATGCGCTGATACAGTTCCTGAAACTGATCGGTCAGGCCGGATTTATTGACATCGTTGATAACGCTCTGAATCTGCTCCAAGGCGCTCAGCCGCGCATCAGTCGAACCGACGCTGGACATTTCCTTGCGGAAGCGAATGTCCAAATAGGGATTGCGCAGCTGCGAAACCCCGGATACCATAACGCCTTGGCCAACGGTAATGATATTATTCGAGCGATAGATGCCCGAACCATTGGTCACAAAGCTGTATTGATCGAGTTGCTGACGGGTGTAACCCGTGGTATTGATATTGGAAATAGTCTGTCCTGTTACATTCAGTGCGAGCTGACTGGCGATCATGCCCATTCGCGCAACTGAAAATTCACCGAAAGTTGCCATCCCAGATCCTCCTTCATTGATCCATGCGCGAGTTTATGCGCGAAAATCGGTGTGGGCTCTATTGTTGGCCGATGCAGTTTGCTGTTCTACCTGCTTCGGGTCGATTCCCATTCGAGTCATCATATTCTCTACTTCATATAGGCTGCATTCCAGCGCAGACCGGGCCACTTCCGCTGCGCTCTGCATGACCCGATACTGTGCATTCAATTCTTCTGCAACCTGTTTGACAACGCCGCGCGTCTCTTCGTCCGGAATCTTCGCGGGCAGTTCCGACAGCTTAACGCCGGACAAGCCCAACTCTTGCTGCAATTTTTCGCGCTTCTGGTCGATGTTCCGCAAGGTGAGAGACAATGCATTTTCTTTTTTCATGCATTCACCCAAAGCGGTGAGGTCATCGGCATGAACTGCCGACGCAACAGCTTTCTGCACGGTGGTCAGCTGGTCTAATGTTTTTGTCAAATCACGCATCAACTGGATTAGGCTATCGAATTGGTTGCTCATGTGTTATATCCTCCAAACAGCATAATCTGCACAGCCAGTTCATCAATGGAATATTGGTAGGTTCCGTTTTGAACCTGCTCTTTGAGTTTTGGGAGTTCTTCCGACTGATGCGTACGCATTTGCTGGGAAAGCCGTCCGGCTAGTTCCTTTGCAAATCGCTGTTCGTCCGAACATGCGGACAGTTCGACCCGATCATATTGACCAGCCCGAACCGCACGTGTCTCGCTCGATTCCGCCTGCATGCGTGGCATCTGAAGAGGGGTTATGCCTCCCGGTTTTTGAATCATCATCATATCAACTCCTCCTTCGGTGTGATGTCGCGCTTTGTCCAGTTGAGCAGCGGAAATCATCATTGCGTTGATACTTACACTATCGGAACAGATATAAAAAAAATAAGCGATACACAATAATATTTTTGTCTATCGCTTATTTTTATCCTGAATTGTCGAGTTTACCGTCGCAAACTGCTCAAATGACGCACCACGACACCGGCGATGGCTTCGCAGGATGCCTGCTGTTCCACCGCACCAATATTGTACGCAACCATCGGCATGCCATACACGACGCACGAATCTTTATCCTGGCCAATGGTAAACGCACCGCGCTTACGCATCTCCAGCAATCCCTTGGCGCCATCGCTGCCCATGCCGGTCATAATAATGCCGACCATATGGCAGTGTACATTCTGTGCCACCGATTCAAACAAGGCGTCCACAGATGGGCAATGCCCGCTGACCTTGGGCCCAGGCTGGCAGGAAACCGTATACCGCATGCCGCTGCGCACCACACGCATCTGCTTATCGCCGGGCGCAATCAAGGCGCAGCCCGGTTCAATGACATCCCCGTTTTCGGCTTCCTTAATGTGCATCGGGCAGTTTCGATCTAAGCGTTCGGCATACATCTTGGTAAATCCGGGCGGCATATGCTGCACGATGACCATGCCAGGCGTGTTGGCCGGCAGCCGTTTGAGCACCTCTAACGTCGCCTCGGTGCCGCCGGTCGAGGCGCCCAAGGCAATGATGGTTTCGGTCGGCATCCCACCCATGCGAAGCGGCATTGCCACAGATGGATGCGATGGGGTCATGGGCCGCACGGGCGGTTTTCGTACCCGTGCGCAGGAGGCCACCACGATCTTACCGGCTAAATTCTGAATAAATTGGTCATTGTTCACGGTTTTCCCATCCGGCTTACGGACAAAATCCACCGCACCCACAGCCAAAGCATCAAATACCCGCAGGTTCAGCGAAGAAACCAGGATAATCGGAATTGGATATTCCGGCAAAATGCTCTTAACAAACTCAATTCCATTCATGCCCGGCATCTCCACGTCCATGGTCATAACATCCGGCTTGAGCAGGGGAAGCTTACGCCGGGCATCCATCGCGTTAATGGCTTCTCCGACCACCTGGATGTTCGGGTATTTGCTTAGCCCGGTTTGCAGCATACGACGCGCCAGCATCGAATCATCGACAATCATGACCCGTATCTTTTTTGAAGAGAATGCCATCTTTCTCATCCTTTCCCTGTCTTAATCCTTGCGGAATGTCGCCGGGCGGAGCATACGGTAAGGGCTATCCTTACTGATATTCTCCGAATGGCCAATCAGCAAATAGCCGCCAGGATTGGTTGCATTATAAAATCGCTGGATCAAGGCATCCTTCGTCGGCTGGTCAAAATAGATCATGACATTTCGGCAAAATATCACGTCAAATTTTAATTTGAAACGGATGGGATCCATCAGGTTGAATGTCCGGAAAATGACATTGCGCCGGATTTCCGGGGTCACGGTATACATACCGCTGGAATCCTTGCGTTTGACAAAATACCGGGTGCGCCAAGACGGCGGAATATCAACCGGCAATTCATACGAAGGATCTTTGGCCTGCGCCAAAACCCGCTGCGAGATATCGGTTGCCAAGACGCGGGTATCCCATATCCCGGCATTGGCCCCCAGATATTCCTTGATGCACATCGAAATATTATAGGGCTCTTCCCCGGTCGAGCAGCCCGCACTCCAAATCGACAGCACCTTTTTGCTTTCGTTTCGTTTGGTGATATCGGGCAGGATCGTATCCATAAAGAAATCATAGTGATCCTTTTCCCGCATAAAATAGGTATAGTTTGTCGTCAGTTTATTCAAAAGGAGTTCGATCTGTTCCTTATCTTTTTTCTTCAGGAGATCATCCACGAACCCCTTAAAATCATGATAACCCTGTGCTTGTAATGTTGCCGAAAGACGACTGTTGATCAGCAACCGTTTTTGTTTCAAGTTAATCCCATAGTTGTCTTGAACAAAACGGACAAGGCGATGAAAATCCGAATCGGATAACTGCATCATTGTGCAAACGCCCTCTCTCTCTTTGTGATCTCGCCCAATCTTGGCAATTGAATCAATCTCCAAGCAGGAGCGGACAATCGAGCACCAGCATAGTGCCGGACTTATCCGGCATCGCCGACATGCCCGACACATATTTCTGCGCATTGTGGGACGGCACCGGCAAAATGCTGTCCACCGGAATATCGATAATCTGGCATACCGTATCCACCAAGATGCCGATCTGCATCTCGTTGACATTGAGTACGATAATGCAGTCGTTGTCCTTGGGGGCGATATTCAGCCGCATGCGCATATCAATCAGCGGAATGGTTTGTCCGCGCAGATTGATGATCCCGCGCACATAGGGCGGCACCATCGGCACCCGCGTAATCGGATAATTTGTGATAATTTCCACCACGTCCTCTACCTGAATACCAAACAGTAGGTTTTCAGTCCGGAACGTGACAAATTTACGGGTTACGACCTCTTCGCTCGCATTTTCATCCTGATAGGCGCGCTGCTGGTCTTCGGTCGCAAACATCATATTTTCATCAGCCATTGTCATTCACTCCTTTTCCATCGCCGGTCGGTTCTCAATACCCCTTGACAGGGCCCAGCAAGCTGGATACATCCAAAATCAAGCTGATATTGCCGTCACCCAGAATGGTGCAGCCGACAATACCGGCATCCTTAATGCCAAAATTATTCAGATAGCTCGGCAGCGGCTTGATGACGACCTGTTGCTCGCCCAGCAGTTCATCCACAAACAGGCAGTACGATGTTTCGCTGGTTTCCACCCAGACGAAGATACCATCGGCCGTGCTTGCCGCATTCGGCTCCAGGCCATAAAGCTCGTGCAAACGCAGAACCGGATAGAAATGGTCCATACGGTTAATCATTTCGCCTTCCATGGCGTCGTGGATGATATCCTCATCGGTTGCCTTGAACGACTGGCGGATGTTCTGAATCGGGATGGTAAAGATCGAATCGCCGACCGAAACTTCCATGCCGTCCATAATGGCGGTGGTCAGCGGGATTTTCAGGGTCGTGCAGCTTCCCTTGCCCTGCTCACTGCTCATAATAACCACGCCGCTGACGGCTTCGACGTTCTTCTTAACAACGTCCATACCCACGCCGCGTCCGGAGAACTCGGTCACCTCGGTATTGGTCGAGAAACCGGGCATCATCAGGAAATTGATGATTTCGCGCTGGCTGTAATCGGTGTCCGGATTGGCCAGGCCCTGGCGGATGGCCTTTTTCAGTACGGCATCATAATCGACACCCATACCGTCGTCCTGAATCTTGATGATGACTTCGCTGCCGGTATTCTGGGCCGACAGGATAATTTCGCCCTCCGGGTTCTTGCCCGCTTCAATACGCATCTGCTCATTTGGCTCGATGCCATGATCCATAGAGTTGCGGACGATGTGCATAATCGGGTCGCTGATGGCATCGACGATGGTCTTATCAATCTCGGTGTCCTCACCGATGATGGTCAGCCGTGCTCGGCGACCCAGCTTTTGCCCCATATCGCGCACAATGCGGCGCATTTTCTGGAAGGTACCCGAAACCGGCACCATGCGCAGTGACATGGAGATATCCTGCAATTCATCGGTCAGCTTGCGAAGCTGACGGGCCGACTTGTTGAAGTTATCCAGCTTGACGCCGTCCAGATTGCGCAGGTCAGGCGACGCGGTCACCATAGCTTCGGTGATAACAATTTCACCGACCACTGCCATCAGCTGATCGAGCTTGGAAAGGTTAACGCTGATCAGGCTCTGCTTAATCTGGTGACCGGTATTATGTTGGGCTGCCGACTCTGCCTTCTTGCTGCTCGCCGGGCTTGCCTTGGGCTTTGCGGGCTCGGCCACAGGCGCCGGCTCGGCCGTCGTTTGCGGAGCGGGTGCCGGTTGCGGAGCAGGCGCCGGCTGCTCGGGCTGCGGAGCAGGTTCGGCGGGCTTGGCCGCTTCGGCCGGCTGTGCGGCTGGGGCGTCGTCAATTTCCTCACAACTCTTGACAAAGCCCATACCGGTCACCACTTGAATGGCAATCTTGCGCTCTTCATCCGAAGTAAAGTGCATAACAAAGCCCTTTTCTGCGATTTCAGCCGACAGGCTGCTGTCGTCTTCCAAACCTTCGGGCTCATATGTGAAATCCTGGCAATTTTCCTTCACATCATTGACGACCATGAAGGCACGCAGGTTTTCCATCCCGCAGCCTTCATCCAGGAAAACGCGCAGCGAATACCGGTGTGCGGCATCCCCGCCTGCACTCTCCGCAGTGTCTGCCACGGCGCCGGCTGCCGGCTGAGCAGCCGCTTCGGTTTCGGCTTGCTTGTCGTTTTTAATTTTATCAATGAATGTGTTAATTGCGGACAGAAAGCTGTCGATATTGTTGGAAAGAGGTTCTCCATTTTCGATCTTTTCGACTTGGCCGCGGAAGTAGTCGATGGATTTGAACAAGAGGTCGAACAACTGCGGACGATCCTGCTCGGGGATAATATCCATCGTTCCTTCACGGATGAGATAGAACAAATCCTCAATGCGGTGTGCGATCGTCATCAGCGGTTCGAATTCCATCATCGCTGCCGACCCTTTCAGGGTATGCATGATGCGGAAAATCTCGTTTACATCATCTTGGGACAATGTATCCGCCTGTTCTGCGCTCAGCATGATATTATCAAGCTGCTCCAGTAATGTATTAGTTTCATATAGATACATTTCCAGAACGCTGTCGCCATTATTTCCCATATAGTAACGCCGTCCTTTCAAAAATTTGCACTGTTCTTTGAATAAAATCGACCAAAGGCCGTACAAATTAAGGCAGCGCACAAAACATTGCTTAATTTTTCTATGGAAACGAGGCCTTGCTATGCCAAACATCACCAGTGTCACCAATCCCGCCCCCGGGCAGGATCCCAATACATACCGATCTCCGATCACGCCAAATGACACGCAAATCAAGAATATTCCCGATCCAACGCGCGTTGGACGCACCGATGCGCGCACCGATCGGCAGGATACTGCTTCCACTGACGTCACCCGGCGCTATGATTCGTATTTCCAATCTTTTTTGCAGGCGCTGCGGTCATCCGGGTCGGTCAGCGACATTCTGGCCAACTTTTTGATCTCCCGCCCCGGCACGCTCGTCACCTCGGGCATGACGGCCGGTATCAGCCAGGAACTGGCCCAATTTTTGCAGATGCTGCAAGTTGGCCCCGAAGAACTGCTTTCCCTGCTCAAGGGCGAACTTTCCTCGGCCGGGCGGTTTACCGGCCCGCTGTTCGACACTCTGCGGCAGGCGCTGCGGCAAAACCCATCTCAGGGTCTGCAAAACAGCATCTTGCAGTTTCTCAAGACCTATAACGATTTTTCCTCAACCCCGCACATTGAGCAGAATATGCTGCGGACCATCCGGCAAATGTCCTGGTTCATGCCGCAGCGTTTCAGCCAGCCGCTTAGCGAGCAGCTGTCCCAGCTGGAAAACCTGCTGGGTCAAGGCAACCGTTCGGGCGCGCTCAGCTTGCTGCAAAACACCCTGATTCCCTATATGTCCGACTATGTGTCCAAGATGCACGACCGCGGCATCGCCCGCAGCCTGCTCAGCCTGCTGATTCTGGACATTGCCCGCTATGCCAACGGTTCCCCGCAGAACCTGTTGCAGTCCTTCTATCAGCTGTTGGGGTATTCCGCCCTCAAGCAGGAATTTGGCAACCTAAGCAGCAATGAGCTGCTCAAGCTGCTGCAAAACAGTGCGTCTTCGTTCCAACAGACCGAGCACACGGTGGCCGACCAACTGGCGCAGCTCTCTTCCCGTGCGCTGCGCGGGGATGGCGGCGCAGATTTGCGGCAAACCTTCCAGGCGCTTGTCGATTCCATTCTGGTCAATCAAAGCGTCTATATGCCGCTGGCCCATGCCATGCTCCCGGTGGAAATGAATGGGCGTATGATGTTTTCCGAACTGTGGGTAGACCCCGATGCCGAACAGGAAAACGGCCGCGAGGGGTCTTCGGAAAAATGTATGCGGCTGCTGCTCAAATTTGATGTCCAAGATCTGGGTCTGTTCGACCTGGTGCTCACCTATCGCGACGGTACCGTGGATGTTTCTCTGCATTGTCCGCCGCATTTGGAGCGATTTTCCGATCTTTTTGCTCAAAAGATGGAATCCATGGCCGAAAAGGAAGGGCTGAGTGCTGCTTCTATTCGCGCTTCTCCAATGTCGCGTGCCCTCACGATCTCGGAAGTATTCCCAAAAATCTTTGAAAGGAAGGACAGCATCAATGTCACCATATGACCAAAGCCGCAAGGCTGTTGCGCTGCAGTATGAGAACGGCTCCCCTGCACCGGTGGTCGTTGCCTCCGGTATGGGATACCTCGCCGAGAAGATCGTCGAAGTCGCGGCAGAAAACGGCGTGCCGGTCTATGAGGATACTTCTCTGGCAACCATGCTTTCCCAACTCCAGCTTGGACAGGAAATTCCAGAGTCCCTATATCGCTTTATTGTGGATATCTATGTATATTTTCTGCATTTTGATCCTAACAATCCACAAAAACAGCGTGTTCCCCCCTCCCCGGCAGAAAAGGAGCAAGAACCATGAGCCATCGCGCACAAAAAGAAAAAAAGTTTATGATCCTCGACGATACGCATGAACCCCTGGCCAGCGCGACGCTGCTGAGCCAGCAGGGGCAGGACCGTATCTTTGAGCTGACCTCGACCCCCTCGTGCAATTTGGAGGAATTGCCTGCCGTCAATGTCATGAGCATCAACTCCACGGAGTTTATGGCCTGGCGCGGGCGGGTAGAGCGGGTGCGGGATGACCGGTTATACTTCCATGCGGACGAGCGCATCGATTCCCGTTTTCGCCGTCACCTGCGCATTGGAATGTCGTTTCGCGGGTATATCTACCCGATCAAAATCTCCGGTCCGCGTCTACCGATCATCAGCAAGGATATCAGCTGCGGCGGCATCGCCTTTTATAGTTCTGTCCCGCTCGCGCCGGAACAAAATTATGAAATCGCCCTGCCCTGTACCGAACCACCTTTGATCGTCGAAATTGAGGTATTACGCGTTCTCTCCGAGGAGAAAAAGCTGTATGCCTGTGAATTTGTCGATCTGCTCCCCCAAGAGGAGGCGATGATTCAGGAGTGTATTTTCGAATATGATCTACATCATCACGGTGCTTAAAACCATTCAAAATCTAAAAAAGCAAAGGTGTTGTAAACCATTATGAAGCAAGCGATTAAGTTTCTGGCTTCTGCCGGGAAGCGTGCCTGTGCCTTGCTTTTGTGCACAGCCATGCTATTGGGCATATTGCCCACCCTACAACCGGAAGCGCAAGCCGCTTCCTCCACGCAGCAGCTTTCTCTCGATAAGCTGGTTTCGTGGAACATCATGCGCGGCGACCAGTATGGCAATCTGGAACCCAACCGCGACATTACGCGCGCGGAATTCGCCAGCATGCTCAACCGTACCTTTGGGTATCAAAAAACCGGTGCCCAGCCGTTCCGCGATGTCACAACCAGCGATTGGTATTCCGACGATATCAGCATCGCCTACACGGCGGGTTATTTCCAGGGTACCTCCAAGACTACGGCATCCCCGAACGCCACACTAACACGCGAAGAGGCGGCGACCTTGCTCTGCCGCAACCTGATGCTTCAGCCGCAGTCGGGCGAAGACCTTTCCTTTACCGACAGCCGGCTGGCCAGCAGCTGGAGCCGCGGCTATATCAAGGCAGCGGCCGAAGAGGGCATCCTGCTGGGCGACCCGGAAGGCACCTTCCGTCCGCTCGATAACATCACCCGCGGCGAAGTGGCCATCATGCTCGTGCGCGTTATCGGCACCCCGGTGCAGTCCGCGGGTACCTATTCCAACAGCGTATCGGGCAACCTGATGGTTTCCTGCTCGGGGGTTACGCTGGAGAACATGACCGTAACCGGTGACCTGTACATTACGGGCGGCGTCGGCCTGGGTTATGTTACCCTGAACAATGTCAAGGTGTATGGTAAGATTATTGCCAGCGGCGCCGGCGAAAGCAACAAGGGCGATTGCAGTATCATCCTGAAAAACAGCTCGGCCCCGGAGATGATCGTCGACAGCCCCAGCAACCAATATGTCACCATCCGTTCGGTCGGTAGCACGAATATCGACAAGGTTTATGTCCGTACCCCAACCTATCTGGAAGGAAAATCGAGCGATGATTATGGCTTCCAGCTCATTCAGGTCGATGGCGAAGATGGTACCCAGCTTGACCTGGCGGGCAATATCCATGAAGTCATCACCATGACGCCCGAATCGAAAATCAACGTCGGCAGCGGTACGGTTGAAAAGCTGACCGTGGATGAAGAAGCAGTCAATTCGACCGTAACCATCGCCCAGGGCGCTGTTGTGGATGAGCTGAACCTCGATACCGCGACCAATGTGACCGGCAAGGGTGACGTTGGCACGGCAAACATCAATGCACCCGGTTGTGTCATTGAAATGCTGCCCGATATCATCAACATCCGTCCGGGCATCACAGCCAATGTTAACGGCATGGTCATGGACAGCACGCTTGCGCAGCAGATGTCCGACAAGCCACGTATCCTGAGCGGTTATCCGCGCATGGATGACGTTGCCCCCAATCAGGCAACGGCGTCGTTTATGACCAATAAGCCTGGCACTCTGTACTGGGCGATTCGTCTGAGCGGTGACGGTGCTTTTTCGGCCAGCGACCTGATTGAACCGCCGACCTATGGCGGCAAAATCGTCAAGAGCGGCAATCTGTCGGTCAGCGATGCCAACACCAAGCTGTCGCAAAAGATCTCCGGTTTACAGATCGACACCTCGTATGTGCTGTCGGCTGTTCTGGTTGACTCGCGCGGCGATTACAGTGTTGTCAAGAGCGTGTATTTCACCACGCCGGATAACAGCAAACCGGCCTTTGCTTCGGGTTATCCCAAGGCAAGTACCATTGAAGATACCTATGTTGATTTCGATGTAGCGACCACCAAGACCTGTACGCTCTATTGGGCGATCTACAAGAAGGGCATGCCGGCTCCGACCGCGAATGATTTCAAGGACGGCTCACTCAGCGGTGCGATTGATTCGGGTACGCTCAAGATGATTCGCAGCGAAGAGGACAACATCCGCATGGGTTCGGAAATCGAAACCGCCAAGGAAGCCCTGGAAGAAATGACCGACTATGATGCTTATTTCTTCCTGACCGATACCATCAACGATTCTTCGGTTACCAAGGTTTCGGTGAAAACAGCCGACCGTACGCCGCCGAAATTCTTGACCAACTATCCGCGTATCACCAAGATCAACGCCAAGGCATTGACTGGCGAAGCAGCCATCAATGAAGCTGGCAAGGTTTACTGGGCGGCTGTAAAGCACGGTACCGAGTATCCGATTGCCAATACCGGTCTCACAGACGATGAAGCGCGCGAAATGGATAAGAAACTCCAGATTAAGGGCGGTATGTACGCGGTTGCAAGCGGTTCGTTCTCGGCCAAGGAAAACACCGCGCAATCGTTCAATATGAACAATCTGGAAGCCGAGACAGCGTACGATATCTACTTTGTCGCAGAGGATACGTCGGGTAACCTCTCGGCTATTGAGACGATTAAAAACGCCAAGACACTGGATAACAATGCGCCCGAACTGGTAGAACTGCGTTTCTCACAAGAAAAAGATGGTAACCCATTGGCCGATACCGATATCACGTTGGTATTCAGTGAGGATATTTACAGTACTCAAACCCGCATGTCTCTGGTTGAGATGTACGAATCCGATAAAACAGAATTTGCTGTTTCCGGCGGCAACGCTGAAGACACAGTTTCTCTGAAAGAGATCATCGACGGCATGTTTACCTTGAACAATCTGGACAGCACTAACCCCGTTAAGAAAGTATATCTTACTCTTACTGCGGATGACAACAGTGAGGATCTGGATAAAACCAAGGTGAAGATTGCACTCAATAATGATGGACAGACCGAAGTGACCTTTACCAAAGAGGCACTCAATCTGCTCAGCGGCACGAACTACCAGTTTGCCCTGCAATTTATCACAGACTCCTCCAGCAATACGATGGATCAAGGGACGACCAGTGATAAATTCCGCACTTTGGATGCACAGGTGGACTTTACCGAGCTGACAACAACCTCCATTAAGGTCGGTGATGAAACCGTCGTTGTTGATAAGACCTTCTCCATGATTCCGTATGCAGGCAGCACACAAAACACATCTGACGACACGCGATACGATGTGCTCATTGCATCCGATACTTCGATTTCGTTCGAGCTTTATCGCCGCAGTCTCGGAAACAATGCGGAGGAGGAACCGGGGGACTGGGAACAAGTCTTTCTTGTGAAAAAGAATAATGAAGCACCGGATCCTAATATTTCCATCACCAATGAACCCAGCGAAGATTGGACGGCATGCAGCCTGAATGCAGTAGAAGGAAAGACCGCGGACACCTATCCTCCCCTTTCGAGTAAGGCTGAGAATGGCATGCCTGAAAACGGCTATGAATTTGCCATTAAATTGACAGCAATCGAAGATGTTACCGATTCGGATACTTGGAATGCGATAGTAAACATTAAGGCATTCTGTATTACCGGTGCGGGCAACAATCTTTCGAGTGTTGTCGCAGGCAATAATATCACAGCAACTATCTGGGATGAATACATTACGAAAGGCAAGCTGGCGTCTTCCATCGGCAATCCTTCGGATTTCAATATGATGATCCGCCGCGTTAATGAAAGCGCACCACAGTTTGTCACGTCATATCCCCAACTGATTCCCGGTGATTCTATCACGCAGGTCAATTTCCAGCTTGACCGCTCGGGCACACTTTATTATGTTGTTGCTCCTATATACGAAAATAGAAATCTCTTACCACCCAAAGATAAAGAAGGTAAGATTATAGAGGTTAAAGATATTACCACTTTACAGCCC
>JAUMSA010000075.1 GCA_031293105.1 Butyricicoccus sp.
GGGACAGATAGTATGGAATGTTGTCAGCCCACTGTATGTGGACATAACCATATTCTTTCAGCTCTCGAAACGTATCCCGGAGCAGGGTATCCTGCTGCATGGATAATCCATCAAACCGCTTGCTCCAATAAGCTGCATTGTCCTGACCACTGGCTTGTAGGTCGATAATTTCTTTCAGCAAAGTTTCGCCTTGGGGTGACAATTCTTGATAGTTCATTCTACTGCCACCTTTCCTGTTACCACCTCAGAAATAACACTTTGGCGGTATTCCTTTAGTTTTTCGATCTGTTGCTGAGTGAGAGAAATCAATTCATCGATATCTTTCACACGCTTGTTCAGATAAACTACAATTTCATTCTGTTCTTCCAGAGGAGGCACCACTGCTGGAATTTTGAAGAAGTTTACAGGATACAAGCGCATCCGGTGTTCTGCGATGCCTGTGGAATAATTTTTGAAAATCTCCATGTACATTGGCGTTTTGAACAGATAGTACAAGTATTGGGGATTTATCTCTTGTCTTGGATAATAGATGCAATATGCCGGAGAAATCACACCATCATATTCAGAAACGCCATAGCTTCCATCTTTTGCCCGCATGATGTTCATGACCAGGTCGCCTTTGTGGACAACCTTATACCCTTCGGTAGTTTCTGCCGGGGCAACGGTGGCAAGGTTTAACTCCTCTGCCTGTGATTGTAAAATCACACCAAGGTGTTTAGTAACACTGAGCAACACTGCATCCGGTTCTGTACATTTGATGTTGCGTTCAGCAAATAGTTGGTGATTGGTGAGAATTTGCCAATGAGCAGGAGTTTGACCGAGCCACTCGATAGCACTATCTTTCATTTCAACGGAAGAACGAATTCCTCTTGTAACAGCAGAACATATTACAGAAACTCGTTGTTCTTTTAGCAAATCAATAAGTTCTTGTTTGTTTTGAATAGTATCGTCTATTTGAGATACCTTTCGATCCAAATATTTTGAAATTTTTTGCTGATCTTCAATTGGTGGAATCATTATGCGAGCATCGGCAAAATCCATGTTAGATATTCCATACCGGGTCATACCAACAGCTCGATATGAAAACCAAGTACGCAAGTAGTTTGCACCAAAAAGATATTTTCTAAATTGAAAATCTATTTTGTCGGTTACTCTCAACCGTAATAAGTGATAACCAAATAATGTGTCCTTTAGATTTTCACCAATAACACACGAATGCCCGATGTCATCTGGCGTTTCAGAGGATGTGGTGAATAAAACATCTCCTTTTCTTAAAATACATTTGTCACGCTTTTCCGGAGTAGCTGATACAACTAAGTAATTGTCACTATCAAAAATGTTGCGCAGGGAACCCCTGTAAACATCCATATAGTGAACTGATTTATATAAGTTTTCTCCTTCATTAATTTTTTTGTCAACTCCACCAGCGTTTAATATTCCTAAATAACGCAAACGAGATTCGTTCCATGTCACTGGCAACTGATCTACCCAAGGAATATTGCTCTCTTTGTATTTTTCATAAGGCTTCATTCCGCAAACACCTCCGCCAAGCTCGCTTGGATGCGTTCCTCAAGAGCTCTAATATCTTCCATAATTACAGAACTGTCACGCAGCGGAGTGAACTTGTAGAAATAGCGGGTAAACGGAATCTCATAGCCGATTTTGGTCTTGCTCTCGTCAATCCAGGCATCCGACACAAACGGCAGAACCTCACGACGGAAATATTCGTGGATGTCTTCCTTCAACGGCACCATTTCGTAGTCACGAAGGGAGGCATCTGCTTTTCTATTGCCTTTGCGGTCGATTACCGGTGTGCCATCTTCGTTAAGTAGGGGACGTTCTATAACAATTTTCCGGTATCCGAAATCTTCATTATCCAGATCCATATAGTTCTCATCCGGTTCGTAGGTGCTGTACAGGCGCACCAGTTCCGCACGATTTTCCGGGCTAATCATGTTGCGCTTATTGCCGAGGCCCTTGCGCATCTTTTCATAGAAACCGGCTCCGTTGATCAGACGCACTTTGCCTTTCCTGCGGTTCTCTTTGCGGTTGGTCAAAATCCAGATATAAGTGGTAATGCCGGTGTTGTAGAACAGCTGATCCGGAAGGCCAATAATAGCCTCCAGCAGATCGTTTTCAATAATCCAGCGGCGGATTTCACTTTCTCCGCTTCCGGCATCGCCGGAGAACATGGGCGAACCGTTGAAGACAATACCGATGCGGCTTCCGCCTTTTTCCGGCGGATTCATTTTGGAAATCAGATGCTGGAGAAACAGGAAAGAGCCGTCCGAAATACGGGGCAGACCAGCGCCAAATCTGCCACGATACCCCTGAGAAGCCGCTTCGTCCTTAATAAACTTCTCTACCTTTTTCCACTCCACGCCAAAAGGAGGGTTGCTCAGCATATAGTCAAATGTCTGGGACTTGAATCCGTCCTCATTGAAGCTGTTTCCCAAAACGATACGGCTGTTGGTATTACCTTTCAAAATCATATCAGAACGGCACGTTGCGTATGTTTCGGGGTTTAATTCCTGCCCAAAGGGGATTACCTGGGTTGTACTGTTCAGAGACTCCATTTTGTTCTGGGCAACGGACAGCATTCCACCCGTGCCGCAGGCCGGGTCCAGAATGGTAATGACCTTTCCATCAGTATTTGCAATTTCGTCCATATCGGGATCGAGCAGCACTTCTACCATTAGTTCGATTACCTCACGGGGCGTGAAGTGCTCACCAGCGGTTTCGTTGGACTGCTCAGAAAATCGCCGGATCAATTCCTCGAACATATATCCCATTTCCAGATTGTCAATCTGGGTATCGCTCATATCAATCTCCGCAAAACGCTGCACGACCAGATAAAGCAGATTCGCTCTTGATAGACGATCAATTACCCCGAAAATTTCAAAGTTGTCCATGATTTCACGGACATCTTCGGAAAAGCCATTGATGTAATCCCGCAGATTGGCTTCGATAGCGTTGCTGTCATCCATCAGTTTTTCGAAATCGAACTGGCTGACATTATAGTAATCATGGCCAGTCATGCGCTTAAAGATAGGGCGCTTGTTGCTGACCGTCAAAGTCTTATTGGCCTCCAAAATTTTTACCTTGGAAGGTGCAAGTACACAGTCAAAGCGACGCAGCACAGTAAAGGGCAGAATCACCTTACCGTATTCGCTCTGTTTGAAATCGCCACGCAGCAAATCGGCTATGCTCCATATAAAATTGGCCTGTTCATTGATGTTCATATATCTGCTCCCTCTTCCCTGAGTCTCTTATACCGTTCGTATGAGATAACGACGTTCTGCGGCTTATTTTGCTTGCTGACAATCAAAACTTTGTCCTGCTCGTTCACTTCCTTAAAAATGCGTGAAGCCTGGCCTTTTTGAAATGATGTAATTGCTTCGTAATCCGGCGTCACGGTAGAAGCGGACCTCTTTTTCGCCACAAAACCACCTCTTTTCGGCAAAATATGTCGATTAAATTTTAACACAAAGTCATTACTTTTCGCAAGATAAAAAGCTATATAA
>JAUMSA010000076.1 GCA_031293105.1 Butyricicoccus sp.
AAATTTGCTCGCAGCCAAAGAACGGAAATCCCAAAAAACGGATGATTATTTTGAAATGAATTCCTTTTCCAAATGCGCATACTTATGCGAGTTGCACAAGAAAACAACGAAAAATCGAGAAAATATATCCGTTTCATCTGAAAAGGCGTTTTTAAGCAAAATGCACAAAAACAATGCCAAAACGTGTACAGGCGATTTGCAAAAAGAAAAACAGCTGTGCTATGATGAGGGCACAAACCCATCCGGGTGCAATTCGGCCAAATTGCAGCATAAAAATCAAGAGAAAACGTTAGAAGAGGGATATTATGCTGACACTACTTACTTTCGTTCTGTTTACAGTGTTGGTTGCCGTAATTTCCTGGTTCCGAACCAGAAACGACAAACTGGACACACAAGAAGGCTACTTTTTGGCTGGCCGCGGTTTGAGTGGGCTTGTCATCGCCGGCTCACTGGAAATGACCAACCTTTCCACCGAGCAGCTGGTCGGCCAGTCCGGCCAGAGCTATTCGGCCAATATGAGCGCGATGTCCTGGTCGGTCGGCTCGTGCATGGCGCTGCTGGCGCTGGCGCTGATCTTCCTGCCGCGCTACCTGAAAGCCGGCATCACCACCATTCCGGAATATCTGGAACAGCGCTTTGATACCACCACCAAGCGCATCATCTCCTTCCTGTTCCTGCTGGGCTACCTGCTCACCTACCTGCCGACCGTCCTCTATTCGGGCGCGCTGGCCTTTAACCAGATCTTCCACGTCGATCAGCTGCTGAACATCACGCAGTTCCAGGCCATCGCGCTGCTTTGCCTGGGCCTGGGCCTGATCGGTTCGATTTACGCCATCTTCGGCGGCCTGAAGGCGGTCGCCGTTTCGGACACCGTCAACGGTGTGGGCCTGATGATCGGCGGCTTCCTGGTGCCCGCCCTGGCCATCTGCATTCTGGGCGGCGGCAACTTCTTTGCCGGCATCCAGGACTTTATCACCAACGTGCCGGCCGAGAAGTTCAACTCCCTCGCCCCGGCCGATGCGGTACCGCCCATGGTTCCGTGGCCGCTGCTGTTCACCGGCATGCTGTTTAACAACCTGTTCTACTGGTGCACCAACCAGTCGATCATCCAGCGCGCACTGGCCGGCAAGAGCCTGAAGGAATCCCAGAAGGGCGCCATTTTCACCGCCTTCCTCAAGCTGCTCGACCCGTTCTTCATTACCATCTGCGGCCTGCTGGCGTACCGCTACTTTGGGCCCGACCTGGCTACCGCCGACCTGGCTTACCCGAGCCTGCTCGTCGAAGTGACCCCGACCTGGCTGCTCGGCCTGATGGCAGCCGTCCTGTTCGGCGCCATCCTGTCCTCGTTTAACTCGGCGCTCAACAGCTGTGTGACCCTGTACACCCTGGACTTCCACCGCCCGATCTTCAACCGCGACTGCTCGGACAGCCACCTGGTACAGGTCGGCAAGCGCTTCGGCACCGTGCTGGCGGTCATCTCGATCTGCGTGGCGCCGTTCGTCATCAACGCCCCGAGCGGCCTGTATGACTTCCTGCAAGACTGCTTCGGCTTCTACGCCGAATCCATCCTGGCCGTTATTTTGGTCGGCTTCTATACCAAGCGCGTGCCCGCCATCGCCCCCAAGGTGACGCTCATCGTGCACGCGGTGCTCTACGGCCTTATCCACTTTGTGGACTATGATTTCCACTATCTATACATCCGCGGCGCGCTGTTCATCCTGGACATCTGCATCATGCTGGTGATCGGCCGGCTGCGTCCGCGCGAAACCCCGTTTGAATTGACCGACGCGGGCGTCGTCAACCTGACGCCGTGGCGGTTGGCAAAGCCGGCCTCGGTGGTCTGCTTGCTGGCGATGCTTGGCGTATACGCCCTGTTCTCGCCCCTGGGCCTGGCTGGCTAAAATTGATAAAGAAAGGATCCGAATCATATGAAACTCGATGAACATGTAGGTGCAAACCGAATTGACCAAGGCCAGGGCGGCAACCTGATGGTGCACGGCTGGCCGCTCGAACAGTGCGTGGTCTCCGACCACGACCGGCAGGTGCTGCGGGAGGTCGCATCCCGCCTGCGGGAATTTGCCGAGCGCCCGTATGAGCAGGAAAAAGCCAAGCTCTGGACGGCGCACAACGACCTGAAGACCGAACAGCCGGTCATCTATATCGACCCGGAAAACGGCTGGAACGAGATTTTCCCCTGGCATGAGGCCATCCAGTGCGAGGGCGACATGGCCCAGGACTGGGAGATGTGGCTGCGCAAGGAGCTGTACTGGGCCGAGGTGATGAAGGACGACAAGGTTGTAGAGGCCAAGTTCTACATCCCCTACCACGCCGAGGACACCGCCTGGGGCATCTCGGAGGAGCGCATCGGCGACCCGACCAAGGGCGAAGCCTATGTGTGGAAGGCGCCGTTTGCCGACATGGAGGACGAGTACGAAGAGCTCGACCTGTCCGAGTACATCAAGACCCCGGAAATCCACGTGGACTGGGACGCGTCCAACCGGGCGTTTGATTTGGCCAAGGACGTGTTCGACGGCATCCTGGAAGTCGAATTCCGCCACAAGTGGTGGTGGTCGCCCGACCTGTCGCTGTCGTACTCCAACCTGCGCGGCATGGAAAACATGATGTGCGACTTTTACGACTATCCCGACCAGGTACACGCCATGATGCGTCTGTTTACCGACGGCTACCTCAAGAAATTCGACTACCTGGAAAAGAACGGCCTGCTGCCGAACAACGCGGGCAGCATGTACATCGGTTCGGGCGGTATCGGTTATACCTCCGAGCTGCACGGCACCCCCGGCAAGGTCAAGCTGATGGACATGTGGGGCTTTAACGAAGCGCAGGAGACCAGCGAGGTTTCCCCGGAAATGGTCAAGGAATTCATCCTGCCCTACCAGCACGAGATGGCCGAAAAGTTTGGCCTCAACTACTACGGCTGCTGCGAGGGTCTGGACCGGCGCTGGGAATACGTCAAGGAAGCCATTCCGCGCCTGCGCCGCGTTTCGGTGTCCCAGTGGGCGGACAGCCGCAAGATGAGCGAGCTGCTGCAAGGCGATTACGTGTACTGCTACAAGGTCAGCCCGACCGACATTGCAGTGCCCCATCCGGACGAGGATTACATCCGCCGTCGCTTAAACGAAGTGCTGACCTACTGCAAGCAGTGCGGCAACAAGGTCGAACTGCTTATGAAGGACAACCACACGCTGGGCCACCATCCGGAAAACGCTTCCCGCTGGGTACAGATCGCCCGCGAAGAAGTGCAGCGCGTATACGGTTAAACCAAACAAAAAAAGCCACGAGTGCAGGGTTAAGCCCCATAGGTACACAATGGGAACCTATGGGGCTTAACGCCGTGTATGGGAAAAACAGGGCTTGTGGAGACGACACCGCAGGCCCTGTTTTTTTATTGTGCAGGAAAACTACCAGTTCTCACAAGGTGGTAAGTTTTCTGCCCACAGACTGTGGCGTATGGTTTGATGAAAATGATGGACGAGCGGCTACAAGAAATGTTATCCCAAGTTTTTCAATAAGGAGGGAGTGGATAACAGATTGATATGTGTAGAGAATTAAAAAGTCATTTTTTCAACATGACAAATTTTATATTGACAAGGAAAGGCAGCCTAGTGTATAATGGGAACAATTCATCAGAAGAAATTTTTTTAGAGAGTTATTGTTATTTTTTGAACATGACAAAAGAGGTGAAAGAATGAAATTGCAGGACCTTGCGAGTGTTCGCAGCGGCCTGGTCTTGTCGAGAAAACAGGCCAAAGAGTCAAGTGAGTATCGATATCCCCTGATTAATCTGCGGTGTATCCAGCAGGAAGGGACAATTGAATTGAATAAGGCCGATATCTATGAAGCAAAAGAACCGCTGAAAGAAGAATACCTCTCGCAAAGCGGAGATATCATTGTCCGCCTTACAGCTCCCTATACAGCAGTTCTGATTGATGAAACTACATCTGGAATGGTGGTTTCCTCAAACTTTGTAGTGATTCGAGCTGAAGATAAGAGCCTGTTGCCGGAGTATCTTTTTTGGTTGTTGAATACAGAAACGATAAAACGAAAAATTTATGAGAATGCAACCAGCAATATGCTTGGCGCAGTTAACGCAAGATTTTTAGCCGACTTTGAATTGGCCCTTCTTTCCGTGGAGGATCAGCGTAAAATCGCCCAGTTCAATCTGCTGGCCAAAAGAGAACGCCAATTACTTAGGATGTTGGCAGATGAAAAAGAAAAGTATTATGCTGGTGTACTGAATCAGGCGTACAAAAGAGCAAAGAAAGGGAAATGAAGATGACAACCAGAAAAGATATTGAGCAGGTCCTGTGGAACGCCTGTGATAGTTTCCGCGGCAAGATCGACAGTTCCCGCTATAAAGACTATATCCTCTCCATGCTGTTCGTAAAGTACCTCAGCGATGTTTCCAAAGAGAGGCGCGAAGGGTATATCAAACAGTATGACGGGGATATGCGCCGGGTGGAACGGGCCATGAGCCGGGAACGCTTTGCAATGGACGAGCAGTCCACCTTCGACTATCTCTATGCCAACCGGAACGATGCTGAAAT
>JAUMSA010000100.1 GCA_031293105.1 Butyricicoccus sp.
CGGTTTCCGCAATAAAAGAAAGAGTTGCATGTGGGACGTCTTTACTATCTTAGACATTCCCATTTGTCAGGAAGATAGCAAAGCCAGCCGACCCAGTCAACGGTCAAGATTAACGGCGCATTTCATGCGCCGCCGTTGACAGTCCCGCCCGTCTTTGCTAAAGGGTAATCAAGGCGGGAAAGCCCTAAAATGGCTTCACACCTATTTCAATAATTGGAGGAGATAAAAATGAGATCAGAAAAGGAAGTTTATGATATTGTTTTGAATTTTGCAAAAACAGACAAACGCATTCGCATGGTTACTTTGGAAGGATCTAGAACAAATACAAATATTCCGCCTGATGATTTTCAGGATTTTGATATTACTTTTTTTGTTACGGATATGGACAGCTTCACAAGTGATGATAAATGGCTAGATATATTTGGTGAAAGGTTGATTCTGCAAAAGCCGGAAGATATGGAATTATTTCCAGCTGTAGAAAAGGGATTTTCATATTTAATGCTGTTTACTGATGATGTTAAGATAGATTTAACTTTGCTGCCGCTGGAACTGATAGACGAGTATTTTACATGGGATAAACTGGTAAAGTTACTGTTGGATAAAGACAACCGTATCGTAAAGCCGCCAATACCAACGGATATAGACTACCACTTGCAGAAGCCTACTCAAAGAATGTTTGACGATTGCTGTAATGAATTTTGGAATACTACAACATATGTAGTAAAGGGCTTATGCCGCAAAGAAATTCTTTTTGCTATTGACCATATGAATGATATAGTACGAAAAGAATTGCTTCGCATGATTTCCTGGCTGATTGGTATCAAACAGGGATTTCATTTCAGTTTGGGAAAAAACTATAAATTTATGAAGCAATATGTCCCAGAGGAATTGTGGGAACGACTTATGTCCACTTATAATATGGATTCCTATCCCCATATGTGGGAATCCTTTGAACAATGTATGGCATTGTTCCGGGAGGTTTCGTCAGAAGTGGCATGCCAGTTGGATTACCAGTATCCACTATATGATGAAAAAATCAGTAATTATGTGATTCGGCAAAAGAAAAAATATGGCATTGAAGATGATAACAAATAAAATTTTTTCAATCGAAAAAATTTATTTTGATTATTCAATTTTGAAAAACTGAATACCTCAAAATCAGAAAGAGAGCGGCCAAGCACTTTGAGGGATTGGCCGCCTTGTCCACCCATCCAGCGGGACAGCGGGCGGAGGTCAAGGCCGGGTGTAAACCCGTTCATTTCAGCCTTGACGGTTGCCCGTTGTCCTGCTACTTTTCCGGGAGTGTGGCCACAACTTCGGGACACTTTGTCCACAAGTTGGAGCGTAGGACGAGGAACTGGGGCTTTCATATACGCCCTGTCTGCTGATGAGTCCAGACCTGCGCTTGCGGCTCCACGCCACGCAAGCACAGCCCTGTTTTCCTGCCGCTTCAAATGCCCTTGCCCTCCCCGGCGGCAACGGCATTTTCACGGCAACGCCGGCAGAGCGTATAACACACTACACTTTGCTTCGCAAAGTCGTGTGCCAAATGGGGGCGTTGCCCCCTTTGGAAACCCCCACAAGAAAAGGCGGTACGCTACCCCTCCACGGGGCGCATACCGCCTTTTCTTGTTATCCAGCCCTCCGGCTGTATCGGTTGAGCAAAAGTCCGCGTGGGATTGATGTGGTATCTTTAACTTTGGGAAACTCCGCGCTCCCACTTGCTCACCGCCTTGTCGCTGACCAGCAGCCGGTCGGCGAGCTGCTTTTGAGTCATCCCCTGTTCGCGCCGCAGCGAACGGATGAGCGCACCGATTTTGTTTGCATCCACGGTTTTCACCTCCCGCAGCTTATTGTACCCGGATTTGTGCGTCCGGGCAAGAAACGCTCCGTAGAGTTTGGCTTTTGACATAAAAAAACACATCGCAGACGATGGTCTGCGATGTGTTTGGTGCAGATGGAGGGACTTGAACCCTCACGCCCTTGCGAGCACTAGCACCTGAAGCTAGCGCGTCTGCCATTCCGCCACATCTGCATATCAAGTTTTGGTTGAAACTGGTGCGGGTAACAGGACTTGAACCTGCACACCTCGCGGTACCAGAACCTAAATCTGGCGCGTCTGCCAATTCCGCCATACCCGCGTTTCTTCCGCGTCAGCGATATTTATTATAACGCACGAATCGGCATTTGTCCAGAGGAAATTTGCAATTTTTTAAAAAATTTTTGGGGCGTATTTTTTGCAACAAAAAAACAACTTCGCCCCATCGGAGCGAAGTTGCCTGAGAAGAAGAGAAAAGAGGTGATATGAGCGAATTTAAATTCCGGTCGGCCAGAGTGCTTTATGAGCATTTCTGGTTCCGGTTGACCATTTGTTTGGTTTCTTTTGATGTATTTAGGATACTGCGAATACAAGAAAAATGCAAGCATAGCAATAGACAAAATACACGAATTTTTTCGCTTCAAAATAGACAATTCGCCCAATGCTTTGGAAGACCGGCTTTCGGGCGACGGAAACACTGCACATTTTGCCTACTTTGCAGGCCAGTGCCGCGCATTTTGTCCGTTTGACAGACCGCGCATTTTGGTGCATCATAGTTCTATACAACATTCACACTGTCAAATAGAAAGGAGCGGTTCTCATCGACTGCCGTGAGATCGAGCGCGTGCTGACCACCCGCTTTGCGCGCACCCTGCGCGACCCGTTTGTGCGCGCGTTAAACGAATACCATCTGCTTGCCCCCGGCGACCGCATCGCGGTCTGCATTTCGGGCGGTAAGGACTCCATGCTGCTGGCCAAGCTGCTGCAAAACCAGCAGAAATATGGCCGCATTCCCTTTTCTTTGGTCTTTCTGGCCATGGATCCTGGCTATGCGCCCGAAGTGCGCCGCCATATTGAGGACAACGCCGAACGGCTGGAGCTTCCGGTCGAATTTTTCCACACCAATGTGCTGCGCGTAGCGGCCAACCATGCGGCCGAACACCCCTGTTTTCTGTGCGCCAAAATGCGCCGGGGGCATCTCTATGCCCAGGCGCAGGCCCGCGGCTGCAATAAAATTGCCCTCGGCCACCACTACGATGACGCCATCGAAACCGTACTGATGGGCCTGCTGTACGGCGGCCAGGTGCAGGCCATGCTGCCCCGACTGGCTAGCCGCAACTATCCGGGCATGGAACTCATCCGCCCGCTGTATCAGGTGCGCGAACGCGCCGTGCAGGACTGGGTTGAAACCTGCGGCCTGACCTTTCTGCCCTGCGGCTGCCCGGCGGCTGAGCGCAAGCAGGACACCAAGCGCGCGCAGATCAAAGCACTGATCGCCTCGCTGGCGGCTGAGAACCCCCAGATTGAATCCAACATTCTCAATGCCGTGAAAAATGTGGATGTGGACAAGGTGCTGGGCTGGCGGCAGGGCGCTGGGCCAAAACATACTTTCGTTGACAAATTTTCTTGATATTCGGCCGAATTTGACGGTTTTTTGTCCTAAAAAAATATTTTGCACTTGCCATTTTTTGTTTTTCCTTATATAATGGAAACATAAGACGACATACCATATGCATGCTTTTTCGTAACACCATTTCAGCGTTTGGCTTGCCCCCCGGCATGTATTCCCCTTCCGTTTTGCAGAAGCATCGCTTCTTCTGACGGTATCACAGGAAATGTGCGTACCTCATTCACTTTTTTAGGAGAAGGGACCTAACATGGACAATTCGACTTATCCGACCGCGGCAGCCGCCCATTCCCGCAGCGGTTCGCTGGCTGGCATGGAAAACAACTTCAAAAAAGCAATCACCGAGCTGTTGGTGCTGTTTCTGCTCAACGAACGGGATATGTACATCAACGAAATCACCGCGGAACTGTCCCGCCGCAGCGGCGAGTCCTTCCAGATCGTATTTCCCTATGCGGTCATTTACCGCATGCAGCGCTTCGGCTACATCGATGAAACCCAAAAGCAGCGCGCGCCCGACGGACGGCTGCGCCAATATTACGGTATCACAGCGGACGGTTCGTCCTATCTCAAGGAGCTTTTGGCGTTTTATCTGCACTTATCCGACGGCGTGGCCAAAATCCTGACCAGTCCGTCCACGTCCCAATGAGCAAAAAGCACATCCGAGCGGATGTGCTTTTTCTGTGCTTGACAGGCCGCGCCCGATGCGGTATAATCACAACCGAACCAAACAGAGGAATGAAGTGCTCCTCGGGGAAACCCAAACCGCCATTTTCGGCTGATGACTTCTGCAAATCTTTTGCAGGCAAGTTGTCGGCTTTTTTATTTGCCTGCACCACGAAAGGACGTATTTTGTTATGCTTCTGAGTCTTGCTTTTCTGTTCCTGCTGGGGCTGGCGCTCGGCCAGCTCTGCGTGCGGCTGCACCTGCCCGCCCTGGTCGGGTATATCGCGGCCGGCATCCTGCTCGGCCCTGATGTGCTGGGCGCCCTGCAACCGGACTTTCTCGCCCTGTCGGCCGAACTGCGGCGGCTGGCGCTCATCGTCATCCTGCTGCGCGCCGGACTAGCGCTCGATCTGGGCGCGCTCAAAAAAGTGGGCCGACCGGCTGTTTTGCTGTGTTTTGTGCCCGCGTGCTTTGAAATGGTGGGCTGCATCGTGCTCGCGCCCCCGCTGCTTGGCCTAAGCCGCCTGGAAGCCGCCCTGCTGGGGGCGGTCATCGCGGCGGTATCGCCTGCCGTCGTTGTGCCGCGTATGCTTTCGCTCATCGAGCGTGGGCTGGGCACCGGCCACGCCATCCCCCAGATGATTCTGGCGGGCGCCTCGGTGGACGACGTGTTTGTTCTGGTCATGTTTTCGGCGTTCTGCTCCATGCTGTCGGGCGGCGGCTTCTCCCCGCTGACGCTGGCCCGTGTGCCGGTATCCATCGTGCTGGGCTGCGCCGCCGGACTGATCATCGGTGTGCTGTTTGTCGCCTTTTTCCGCCGTGTGCTGCTGCGCACAACCGCCAAACTGCTGGTACTGCTCGCGCTCTGCTTCCTGCTGATGACGCTGGAAGATATCAGCCCCATTCCCTTCTCGGGCATGCTGGCCGTCATGGTGCTGGGTATCACCATCCTGCGGCGGGACGCTGCCTTGGCGCAGGCCTTTTCGGCCAAATTGGGGTCGATTTGGGTGGCTGCCGAGCTGATTTTGTTCGCGCTGGTCGGCGCTGCCGTCGATCTGGCCTATGTCCGGATGGCCGGCCTGGCAGCTATTGCGCTGGTGCTGGGCGCGCTGGTCTTCCGCATGGTAGGCGTGGGAGTATCGGTGACCGGCACGGCTCTGACCCCACGCGAGCGGCTGTTTTCCATGTTTGCCTACTCGCCCAAGGCCACCGTGCAGGCGGCCATCGGCGGCGTCCCGCTCGCCATGGGCTTTGCCTGCGGCCACACGGTGCTGACCGCCGCCGTGCTGTCCATCCTTCTGACCGCCCCGCTCGGCGCCTTCCTAATTGATCATTTTGCCGAAAAACTGTTGTCGAAATCGTAAAAGTTTGCTATAATTGACCTATCCCCGCAGAAAGGACGTGTAACGACGATGGAAGAGAAAGAAGCCCGCACTGCGCCACAGGCAGAAACCGAGGAAGTCCCCACGCCGGTGGATCAGACAGCGGACATTTCCGATACACCGGGCGAGGCTGAAGAAGCACCCCAGGAGGATAAGCAGCTGTATTTTGGCCGGTTTACCGCCGGGGTTTGGCATGGCGGCATTCTGGGCTTGGCGCTTGGCTATATCCTCATTGGCGTCCTCGGCCTGCTGGACAGCAAATTTTCGTTTGGCATCCGTGGTATTTTGGAAAACCCCATCTTCAAATATGGCCTGATGGTCGTTTTGATGTATGTTTTGGGCAAACTGGGTGGCCATATCGAAAAGCAGCGTGAAAATGAATCGGCGCAAGACTGACCCCTTCCCCGCCGGGACCTCCCGGCGGGGTTTTTCATGGCACACACAGGAGGTATATTCATGAATCTCATTCATCGCGTTTTGGAAGAAATGATTCGGTTTGATGCCGGCGACCCCCGCCGCATCCAGCATTTTCTCAAGGTTTGGGGCTTTGCCAAATGGATTGGCGAAAACGAAGGCCTGGATGCGCAAACCCAATGTACTTTAGAGGTCACCGCACTGGTGCACGACATCGGCATCCACCCGGCCGAGCAGAAATATGGCCGCTGCGACGGTAAATTGCAGGAACAGGAAGGCCCAGCCCCGGCGCGCCAACTGCTGCAAGCGCTGGGCGCGGACGATGCCCTCATCGACCGGGTGTGCTATCTGGTGGGGCACCATCACACCTACCACGAAATCCAGGGGCTGGATTATCAAATCCTGGTGGAGGCCGATTTCCTGGTCAATCTGTACGAGGACGGCGTCTCGACCGACGCGGTACAGGCGGCGCTCACCCGCGTTTTCCGTACGGCAAGCGGCATCCAGCTTTGCCGTCAGATGTTTGGTCTATAAAAAAACGGGCGGAATGCGTTCCGCCCGTTTTTTTACTTGTTCTTGCGGCGGCACATCGCCAGACCGGCGTTCATCACACCGTTGGCCAGCGCCATGGAGTCACAAATTTCAGCCAGACGGCCAAGACGAGTCTTTTTGTTCATTTCTACTTTCCTCCCTTGCATCGATGCTTCCCGTCCATGTGGCGCATCGTTCTTGTGATTGCTTCTATTATAATCGATTTTGCGCAGAATTCAACCGTATTTTTCGCTAATATCGTCCTATATTTTTCTTGATTTTTTGTATCCGAAGCTATGGTTTTTCAATGCTTTTCACAGTCTTTATGTTGTGCTTTTATATTTCCACTTCTCTGCGCAGGAGCGAACCGCATCCAAGGAGAACCGCCGGTTTTGCATCCCTTCGGTTTGCCAAGACTAACAAGCTGCTGAAACATTGATAAACCGCCCCAAATGCGGTATACTAGGGATAATCGTACATCAAAAGGAGTTGTTTTAACCATGGGTTGCTCGCACAACTGCGAATCCTGCTCGGGTTCCTGCGGCCAGCCGGAAAGCCTGCTCGTCGCACCCAATAAACTTTCGACCATAAACAAGGTCATTGCCGTGGTTTCCGGGAAGGGCGGCGTGGGCAAGAGCCTGGCCACCTCCATGCTGGCGGTCGGCATGTGCCGCAAGGGCTATCACACGGCCATTCTGGACGCCGACATCACCGGCCCGTCCATTCCGAAGGCATTCGGCATGAGCGGCAAGCTGGAAGGCTGCGAAGAAGGCATCCTGCCCAAGACCACGGACACCGGCATTGATATGATCTCGATCAACTTCGTGCTCGACCATGCCGATGACCCGGTCATCTACCGCGGCCCGATTATCGCCGAAACGGTCAAGCAGTTCTGGTCGGATGTCATCTGGCAGGACGTGGACTATATGTTTGTCGATATGCCTCCCGGAACCGGCGACGTACCGCTGACCGTGTTCCAGTCCATCCCGGTGGACGGCATCATCGTCATGACCTCTCCCCAGGATTTGGTCAGCATGATCGTCGGCAAGGCGGTCAAGATGGCCAAGATGATGGATATTCCGATTCTGGGCATCATCGAAAATTACAGCTATCTGGCTTGCCCGGACTGCGGCAAGAAGATCGAACTGTTCGGCAAGAGCAAGGTCGATGCGGTTGCCGCCGAATACGAGCTGCCGGTGCTGGCCAAGCTGCCGCTTGACCCCAAGCTGGCCGAAGCGGTCGACCGGGGCGAAATCGAGGATGTCAAGCTCCCCGATGAACTGCACGGCGCGATGAAAGCGCTCGAAGCGCTGCGTTCGTAAAGGAGTGACGGCATGATGAAGATCGCCATCGCATACCAGGACGGCGCGGTTACCGACGCGCACGCCTGCGCCGAATACCTGATTGTCACCGCCGAAAACGGCCAGCCGACCGCCAAGGAGCTCGTGCGCGCGCCGGGCAGCGGCGCGACCTCCATGCTGACCTTTCTGAGCATGGTGCAGGCCGATGTATTCATCTGCGGCGCGCTGGGTGTGGCGCTGCGCAACGCGCTGGAAATGCTCGGCGTGGTGCTGGTGCCGGGCGTGACCGGTGCGGCTGAGGAAGCGGCCGCCAAGTTCCTGGTCGGTGAAAAGCAGGGCGACCCCGGCATTTTGGAAATCTGCCGCGAAGAGGACCCCGATGACCCGATGTCCTGCATGCACGACTGTTCCAAGTGCGCAGGCTGCGGCCCCCTCCGTGTGCCCGAGGAAGCGAGGAAAAACCTGCCGGACGTGCATTAAAACAGCAATCCCCCGCATACCTAGAAAGGTGTGCGGGGGATTTTTTTACTCACCCAGTTTGCTGCCGCAGTTGACGCAGAAGCGCGCACCCGGCTGGTTTTTGGTGCCGCAGTCCGGGCAGAACAGCCCGGGCGCTTGGGCGGCAGCCGGTGCGGCCCCGGTCGCCGGAGCCGATGTGCCCAAAAGCTGCTGCTCCTCGGCGCGCACCTGCTCGATGCGGCGGTTCAGCTCCTCCACCGTCTTTTCCACGCCGCTGATCTCGCCGCAAAGCTGCTCAAACCGCTCGCGATCCATCGCGCCGTTCTTCCACATGGTGTACATCTCTTGGCCAAGGTTACTGAGCATGGTCGTCTGCTGCTTTTGCAGGCCCTGAATCTGGGCTTTGATGCGGCTGATCTCGACCATAGATTCCGATTTGACACTGACCGTGGCCAAACCGCGGTCAAACGTGCTCTTGATTTTTTCCAGCATATCATATCCCTGCCTTCTATCGTGTTCGGGCATCCCTCCGTGCTCCGACACCCCATTTTCCATTATCATAGCATCAAAACCGCCCTCTTGTAAAGCGTGGTTTCTGCAACATTTTCGTTCCAATTCGGTTAAAAAACCACAGGAACTCTTTTCGTTAGAGCAAAATTTTGTTATAATAAAGGTCACATGGGACCAAAGTGTCCATTCCATTCCCAAAGCAAAGGGGGCTTTTGTCGATGCTTTCGGCCACAGGTCTGACCAAACGCTACAACGGGCAAATCGTTCTGCATCCGGCCAGTCTGACGCTTACCGCGGGGGAGGCGGTCGGTGTGGCAGGCGCCAACGGCTCGGGAAAATCCACCTTGCTCGCCATCCTGGCGCAGACGCTGGCGCCCGACGGCGGCACTATTGCCGAGGACGGGGTGTGTGTGCTGGGCGACCGCGCCTTTCTGCGGCAGCATGTAGGGTATGTCCCGCAGACCGACGCGCTCATCCCCGAACTGACCGTGACCGAGCAGCTTGCGCTTTGGCAGCGGCTGACCGGCCGTCCGGCCCGTTCCGACCGCGCACTTTGGGAATTGCTCGACCTGGATACCATGGGCAAAAAGCCCATTTCCAAGCTCTCGGGCGGTATGCGCAAGCGGGTCAGCTTCGCGCTGGCGCTGGCCGGTTCGCCCCGTTACCTCATCATGGACGAGGCATTCGCGGCCTTGGACCGCGTATACCGCAGCCGTTTGGAAGCCTGGCTTGGCGACTACACCGCCGGGGGCGGCGCGCTTTTGTGGTGCAGCCATGAACCGGAGGAGCTAGAACGCCTGTGCAGCCGGGTCATCACTTTGGAAGACGGACAAATTCTGCCCGCCCCTGTGTGTGTTTGAAAAGGAGGAGTTTTTTGATGTTCTGTCCA
>JAUMSA010000113.1 GCA_031293105.1 Butyricicoccus sp.
CCCAAAAAGGCCGAAAGCACCGCGGTAAAAATCGTGAACAGCAACATAACGCGCCACGGATTTCCTTTTGCGATCTTTGCCGCTTTGATGGCCACATATTCAAACAGGCCGGAATTGCGCACGACAGCGACAAACAGCATCATGCCAATCAGCACGCCCACGGTGTTAAAATCGATATAACCTACCGCATCATCCACCGTTAAAACATGCAAACAAACCAAGAGGACCGCGCCGCCAATGGCTGCGACCGTCCGGTGAACCTTTTCGGTAATGATGGCCACCATCACCGCCAAAAAGACCAAAACAGAGATGATCTGCATCAAATTCATTTCCAATTCGCCTCCACAAATGCAATATGCCAATCCACCGCTTCTGCCATCCGCAGCGCGGCGGGAGCTTTCTTTTGAACCTCATCACACTTCCTTTCCTTGCTGTCGGCTCAAAAAAAGTAGGCAGAACCCTATCTTGGTAGGAGTCCTGCCCACTTAGCAAAAAGGCGCCAAAAGCCTTTTGGAAAATCTGAACCGCTGCGATAAATAGAAACCCCTGGTTTCTATGACAGACTCCACCACTTATCCCAGCAGAATTAAAAATAGCACCATCTTTGTCATAAGTCAAGATGTTTCCTAATATTTTTTCATATATCGGTTTTTCTATACAAGATCTAAACACTTTCGGCCTAACTTCCTTCCCGCTTCTATCTCGTACGAGTTGTGCATACAATGCCTTCGGGAGGTGGTATCCGATGCGGCGAATCAACTGGCGCGCGTGGCTGGTTCTGTTTCTATTGTGTGCCATCGGATGCGTTACCCTCTTCTTGCGTCTCATGCGCCCCATCGTGCTGGAATATGCGCAAAATCTGGTGCAGCAAACCGCCTCCTACGCCATCCACGATACGCTGACCGATGTCATCTACCAAAACCGTGCCCAGTATGAAGATCTGGTGACGCTCGAGCGGGACAATGAAAACCAGGTCACAGCCCTCAAAACCGATACCATCTTAGCCGACTACCTTAAAATACAGCTTTCCCGTGCGGCCTATGACGCGCTCAACACGCTCGAACAGGGCGGCGTGGATATCCCGCTCGGGTCGGTCTTCTTCCCCACCCTCTTTGCCGGACGCGGCCCGACCATCCACGTCGGTGTGGCCTCGCTGGGATATGCAGACGCCGATTTTATCAGCGCGTTTACTTCGGCCGGTATCAACCAGACCCGCCATCAGATCTTGCTCGAAATCCAAGCCGATGCCCGGCTGATGACCGCCATGGGCGGTTGCGATGTCAATATCACCAACCGCATGGCGGTCACCGATACAGTCATCGTCGGCACGGTGCCGGATTCTTATACCTCCATCGATGACACCGAGCAAAGCCTGCTGGGCAAAATCAACGACTACGCCGAATAAACCCAAAGGCGCCCTCCCCATGGGAAGGCGCCTTTGTTATGCGGTTTGCACATCTTTTCTACGCATCCAACCGATACCGAATGCACAGGCTACCAGGAAATAAAGCAGTGACATACCAATAAAGAGTCCCGCGCTGCATTGCATGGGCTCGGTCGGGTTATGGGAACACATGGACAGCGGCAGCAGCGAAAAGGGAAAATATGCCCCGAATCCTTTGACTAGTGCTGCAATGCCCAGAAAACCACCGCCGATGCCGCAGGCGACCGGTACCGCAAACGACCGTATGACGAGTGCCACGCAGAGCAGCACAGCCGTCTGTACGATCAGGCTCCACCAGCCGCGCACCAGCCAGAACGCCAGTGCGAGCGGGATTGGCGCCGTAAGTCCCGCAATCTTGCCCGACAGCACAAACAAGAAGCCGATGAACAATTGGGTCAAACCAGTCAGGATGGATACCACCACGATTTTACTCATCCAGATCTGCGCCCGGGACACCGGCATGGTCATCACCAAGTTCCAGTTGCGGTTCAAATGCTCCAGCCGGCAGACATAGGCACAGTATACACCGGTCAGGGCGGGCGCAAAAAGCGTACAGTAAAATAACGCATGCTGGGTCCAGAGCGAATACCACTGGTCCTGTAAGATCGAAAGATTGCCGAGATAATTGGCCGTGCCAAACCCCGCAGACAGCAGCGGCAAAAACAGCATGGCCAGCCAGATACAAGAACGCCGCAGCTTCATCATCTCAGCGCGAATGGAACGCATCATATCCCCTCACACCTCCTTGCGCACGAACAGTCGGCGTCCGATCGCATACAGCAGAACAAAAATGATGCCAATGCACAGCATCCCCTGCCAGTCGAACGCCGTAAAATAGTAATCCACCACCCGGGTATCTGGGTCCCAATCCATGGCCGACACATAAAGGATGCCATAGTAGGCCCAGACAAACAGCCGCTGCAAACTCTGTGGGAAAAACATCGAAAACAAGCCGACCAGCGCTCCTAACAGTCCCAGCAACATGCCGATCATCTGGTTTTGTATCAGCAGGGACAGAATCAATTAAATGAGTAAAATGGTCATGGTCACGCTCCAAGTCGCCAGCAGATGTTTTCCGATCTGGTCCCAGGGCGGCGCTCCCAGAAAGCCCTGATACAGACCAAAAATCACGACAGCCGCCGTCTGCGCTAAAATCATCCAGGTCATGGTCCAAGCGGCACACAGGAACTTGGCGTCAAATAGCACTCCTGTGCGCTGTATGGTTTCCAGCAGTTTGAGCGTCTGTCCTTTGTGCTCAATGTCCGCGATACGGGACGCGACCACGGCTGCGATGACCGGCGTCATCATGGCATTGAGTATTGGAAAATTATACAGGATGCTCGCCCAGCCCTGCGCGAGTTCTTTTGCATCTGCATTGCGAAACGAATACAAGCCCCAGGTAAGCTGCGCGGCCAGCATCAGCAGAGGCGCCAGCCATATCTTTCGGCGGCGGCATTTATAAAATTCCATTTGCAGTGCTTTCATAGACTTGCCGCCTTTCCACCGGTCAGTTGCAGGAAAATATCCTCCAAGCTGTTTTCCCGCAGCTCAATCCGCAGCAGATCAATCCCCTGTCCCAGCAAGGCGCGGCCCACCTGCCGCACCGCTTCATCTTCCAAATAGGGCAGCAACAGATATTCTTCCTGGACTTCGGCTACAATCCCCATGCGGCCCAGCCATTCCCCAGCAACGGCATTGTTGCTGGTGCGCAGTGCCAGATTGCGCTGGCTGCGCGCATGCAGGCGCTCCAGTCTGTCTTGAAACACCAGTTCTCCATTGGCAATGATGCCCACCACATCGGCCATCTGGTCAATCTCGCTGAGCAAATGGCTGGACACCAGCACGGTTATGCCAAACTGTTTGGGCAGTTCACAGATGAGCTCACGCATCTCCTGGATGCCGGCCGGGTCCAGGCCATTGGTGGGCTCGTCTAAAATCAGCAGCTTGGGGAATCCCAGCAGCGCGCTGGCCAGTCCCAACCGCTGTTTCATGCCTAACGAATAATGCGCGACCTTTTTGTCTTTCTGCTCGGTCAGCCGGACGATTTGCAGCACCTCGGCAATGTCTCGTTCGGGCGTACCGCGCAGGGTCTGCACAATGCGCAGGTTTTCCTCGCCCGTCAAATGGCCGTAATAGCTCGGGCTTTCGATCAGGCTACCGACATCCCGCAGGATGGCCAGCCGGTTTTTGGCCGTCATCGGCTGACCGAATACGGTGATTTGTCCGGCGGTCGGGCGGGCCAGTCCCAAAATCATTTTGAGCGTGGTCGATTTGCCCGCGCCATTGGGTCCTAAAAACCCATAGACTGCGCCTTCTGGCACCGATAACGCTAACTCTTTGACCCGCATCGCGTCGCCATACCGCTTGCAGAGTCCTTGTGTTTGTACGATCTCCATGTTGATCTCCTCCTTTTGGCTTTATCATACCGGACCTTCCTTACACCCACATGAAGGCAACCTTACGTTTGCCTTACTTTTTAAGGCTCGTTCCTTACAGGAAACGTAAAGTGTGTTATGATAAGCAAAGGGAGTGATCAAAACGATGTCTTATAAAATTCTCTTGGTCGATGATGAACCCGCCCTGCGGCACATGGTGCGGGACATCTTATTGGCCGAACAATATATTGTTTTTACGGCGGCAACCTGTGCCGAAGGGATGACGGCGGCGGCTGCCGAGCGGCCAGATGCGGTGCTGCTTGATGTCATGCTGCCCGATGGGGACGGATTTTCGCTGTTTCAGCGCCTGCGGCAAGAGCGCGATGTGCCAGTGCTGTTCTTATCTGCCCGCGACGAAGACGAAGCGCGGCTGCGCGGTCTGGGGTTGGGTGCGGATGACTACATCACCAAACCCTTTCTCCCCAAAGAACTTTGCCTGCGGCTGGCGGCGGTTTTGCGCCGCGTCTATGGGCAAAAACAAACCGCCTCTTTGACGCTTGGCCGCCGCACGGTCGATTGGGGCACTGGAACAGTATCGGGCGGTGAACAACCGGTGTCGCTGACCGCCAAAGAATACGCCCTGCTGCACAAGCTCTGGTGCAACCGCGGCAACATCGTGACCATTGACGCGCTGTGTGCCGCCCTCTGGGAAGGCGCGCTCGTGGGGTATGAAAATACGCTCATGGTGCACATCCGTCGGCTGCGGGAAAAGATCGAAGACGACCCGTCCCATCCGCGTTACTTGCTGACCGTGCGCGGGCTGGGCTATCGTTTGGCGCCAGAGGGGACTCCATGAAACAGGCAACCATCTTTTTCCGCACGGTCATGCTCATCATTCTGGCCATTGGGGTCACGATTGGGCTTTTTCTTGTAAGCCTTCTGTCCTTTGTTTTGTATTCGGCGGGGCAAACCCAGTCTTGGAATGCGCCGATGCGGTCGATCTCCGACGACCTGTCGTGCGATGCATCCAATCACTATACATTCACCGGGCAGGAACTTTTGCAGCAGCAAGACCTTTGGGCTATGCTCATTGACCCAAATGGTCAAGTGATCTGGTCAGAATACAAGCCGCCCGAAGTCCCGACCACCTATTCTAGAAACGACATTGCCTCGTTTACGCGGTGGTACCTCTGCGATTATCCGGTGCAATGCCGGGTGCGGGACGACGGCTTGCTTGTCGTGGGCGCCCCCCAGAACACCACTTGGAAATACACCTTTGAATCCTCACTGGCCAGTCTGGATGTCCTCCGTTGGGGCGGCCCGCTTCTGTTTCTGCTCAGCATCAGCATGGTCGTATGGTTGTGCTCGCGTCTGCTGCGGCGCTGGTTCCGCGCCGAACAGCAGCAGCGCGACCAGGCACGCAGCGACTGGGTCAGCGGTGTTTCACACGATATCCGCACCCCGCTGAGTATGGTCATGGGATATGCCAGCGAACTGGAACAGGACCCTTCCCTATCGGCGGAGCAACGCGGCAAGGCATCCATCCTGGTCCGGCAAAGCCAGCGCATCAAAGAGCTGGTCAATGACCTCAATCTCACGATGCGGCTGGATTATGCCATGCAGCCGCTGCGCAAAACCACGCTCTATCCAGCCGCCCTGGTGCGCCAAGTTGCTGCCGATGTTCTCAACAGCGGCTTGGACCCGCGCTTTTCCTTGTCGGTCGAAATTGCATCCGCTCCGGTGCTGCCGCTAGAAGCCGACAGCTTTCTTTTGTGTCGGGCGCTGTACAATCTGGTGGGCAACTGCATTCAGCACAATCCGGATGGCTGCGCCATCACGCTCGGGGTCAAGTTGCAGAAAAAGTCCTATATGTTATGGGTGGCAAACGATGCTCCACATCCAGCTTGTGCTGCACAGCAGCCCAATGCCTATGGGGTAGAAGCCGACGGCGGGGCGGCCCATGGTACAGGGCTCAAGCTTGTCGGGCAGATTGCCCGCGCCCATGGCGGGACCGCGACCTTTTACGTCACCGAAGCCATCTATTGCTGTGAAATCTGCCTCCCTATCAAATCTGGATAAAAAAATCCCTCAGATACAGCATCTGAGGGATAAACCGGTCTATTTTTCTTCTATTGGGCGGTTTTCCTGCATCGGCAGGGACAAGAATAACCAAAACATCTGCGCTTCTTCGGTGTACTCCAAGGAACCATGGTGCAACGCCAAGATTTCCTGCGCGCTTTTCAGTCCAATCCGGTTGCTTTCGATCTTTTCCTGATGCGGCTGGATGCCGTTGGAAAAGGAAATTTTCAGCCGCGCCTGTTCGACCAAACAGCCAATCGACACCGGCGTTTGTTTATCGCCGTATTTGAGAATATTGGAAAACAAATTGACAAACACCCGTTTGAGCATGGTTTCATCGGCTAAGATTTCCCCTGGGATTGGTTCCAGGGTGCGATGTACGATAAAACCGGCAAGCTGCATGAAGTCGCAGTGTTCGGACAGGTCTTTTTGGATTTCCACAATCGCCAGCGGGGCAAAATTCGGTTCGATATGGTCGGAAAAGACCAAGGCATATTCGAACATTTTATCGGTCATCGCTTTGAGGTCCTGCGTTTTTCGCAGGCAGCGTTCCAGGTACTCTGCGTGCAAAGCCGGGTCCCCATGTCCGAGTTTTAGGATTTCCAAATAGCCAGTCAGGATGGTCAAAGGGGTCCGCAGATCATGGGACATGGCGGCAATCAAATCTTGATTGGCCTTTCGGCTCTGGGTTTCCAACCGGATATTTTCATCAAGCGCAAGACGCAGCCGATCGAGCTCCTGCGCTAAAATGCCGATCTCATCTCCGCCACAATCGGCAACTGGCTGGGTCAAATTCCCGGCTGCCATAGTCAGAATGTTTTCTTTGAGCCGTAAAATATATCGCATTTTTCGGTGAATAAACCGCAGTACCGGAAATAAAAAAGTCAGGATACTGAGCACGAGACACGCCGCAAAATAGGGATACACTGTTTTGATGCGATGGTATGAGTAAAGAACTACTTCCACTTTTCCGTTTTGAAATTGCAGAATTTCCGAATAATACTGTTCGGCGCGGCCGCTGGTCACCGAATACCCCAGGTCAAACAGTCCCCGATAGGAGACATTCTGCAAAATACGCGGCATGGCACCACATAAAAAGCCGCCATCTTCCAGGGAATATAAATTGACGGCAGTATAGTCGTCCCGCAGCTCAAAAAAGGCATCCAGCTTGGGGTCGGATTCTCCCTCATCCGGAATGGTGATGTCTTTGGCGCGCTCCCGCAGCGTCTGTACAAAGGCTTTTTCATCCCAAGAAATGGACGGAAAGCGTTGACAGAACAGCCAAAACCGATATTCCTGCCCCCAAAGTGTACAAAACACCGTCGTGGCACATATACCGGCTAACGCCAACACGACCAAAAGCTGTTTGCGTAGGCTCCAATGCTTAACCCAGTTCTTCACAGCAATATCCCTTTCCCCAGACTGTTTTGAGGATGACCGGATGCTTCGGGTCATCCTCGATTTTTTGGCGCCGAATAGGCATGATAAAACCCCCAGTTCAACTGGGGGAGGATAAAAAATACTTTAGTGAAGAGAAAGAACCTCCTGTGCTAGAATAAAGCTGGTCTGGCAACCAAGCAAAAAGCACAGGAGGTTCTTGTCAATGGATGACATAAAAAGTTTATCACATAGCAAAGTACAGTTTACAAGGGACTACACAGGGTAGGTATCTGACGGGAGGGGTGCCGCCAGTCAGATTTTCCATGTGATGTTCAAGCTGTCGCTTGTGGCGGCTATGGTGGTGATCATCAAATCCACCACA
The DNA here is from genome assembly GCA_031293105.1 of Butyricicoccus sp. Classification (GTDB taxonomy): domain Bacteria; phylum Bacillota; class Clostridia; order Oscillospirales; family Butyricicoccaceae; genus Butyricicoccus_B. The sequence goes on from JAUMSA010000113.1 coordinate 7,661, forward strand.
CGCCGCTTGTCATCAAAAGATACATTCTCCCAGGTATCGAGGTAGCCGGAAATCTGGCTGACCTGTTCCGGGCTGATGGCCTCCACAGTCAACTCCGCTATCCTTGCCAGAAGTTCCTGCTTGCGCCCGTCCAGTTCCGCTATCTTCACATTCACATAGGAGAACAGGACATTGTTTGCCCCCGTCAGACTGTCCACCAGCTTTTCAATCTCGCTGTCTACATGGGCAAGTTCCACTTGCAGGGCGGTGATTTTCGGGTTTGCCTTTGCCGCTTTCTTTTTTCCTGTCAGCGTCTTGTAGCTTGCCAGCTTCTTTACCATCTGCTGATAAACAACCGCTTCCAGTTCCGAAGTGATGATTTTCCCACAGCCAGGACAGCTTTTATTGTCCAGCCGTTTCGTGCAGCGGAGATACTGTTTGCCGGAGGGATTGTAGATACTCATAAGAGCATACCCGCAATTCCCGCACTTGATTTTTCCTGCCAGCCATGTGTGGGTGGCTTTCCGGGCAGACTGGATTTTCATGTTGTTCATCAGCTTCTTGCGGCAGGTCAGCCAGGTGTCGGAGGGGACGATACCCTCATGGGGAGCCAGTACCAGCATTTGGTCTTTTAAGTCGTTTTTCTTGCTGGCCTTTACATCTCGCCCTTGATACAGATAGCAGCCGTTCATGCCCGTAAAATCGGCAACGTCATTGACAATGACTGTACCTTGACTTTTGAAAAATTCGTACACATCAAGGTCTGCCTGCACATAGACAGGATTGCGTAACATCTGCGCCAGCGTGGGGCGTATCAGCTCTTTGCCATGGAACAAAATCCCCTGTTCGGCAAAGTACCGGGTAATGTCCCCGTAGGAAGTTGTGGGCTGGGCGTACATCTCAAACATCAGCCGGATATTGGCCGCTTCCTCCGGGTTTACCACCAGCTTCTTTGTGTTGATACCGTCCATCTTGATAGGCTCCGTATGGAAGCCGTAAGGGGCTTTCCCGCCCATCTTAAAGCCCCGCTGACTGCGGGAGTAGTAAGCGTCCGTTACCCGCTTCTGTATCGTTTCCCGTTCAAGCTGGGCGAACACGATACAGATATTCAGCATGGCCCGTCCCATCGGCGTGGAGGTATCAAACTTTTCC
>JAUMSA010000145.1 GCA_031293105.1 Butyricicoccus sp.
GTTTATCCGAGTTCCTGCCAGTTGGCGGGATAGACGAAATAAGCATACCGGGCAAAAGTCGGGGTCTGGAAATGGATGTGGCTGCCTTTGGGGATGTAAATGATATCGCCCGGGCCGCCTTGGATGACCCGACCGTCGATCTCGATCTCCAATTCGCCTTCGATGACCATATCATATTCGTCATAGGTCAGCGTCCATTCAAAACTGGTGTGATCCAGTTCCATCACTCCGGCGCCCATGCGCGGCGCCTCTTCCAGCGTCACCAGATCCTTTAAGCGGACGCCATCCTGTTCAAACGGTTCGCATTTGACCGTGGAAGTCCGGATGCCGATGATGCCGCTGGGATCGATATGCTTTTCAAAATCACACGACGGCTGCGCCATGGTTTCGCGGATGACCTTTTCCACGATCTCACGGATCAAAGCTTCACTTACATTCATAAGCACACAATCCCTTTCTTCTTACTTGTTTGCGCTTTCGATCTTGCTGAGCAGCTTGGGAGCGAGTGCATTGGCCACGATCAGTGCCGTGATACCGGCAACCAGCTTGCCGACGATAACCGGGAAGATCATCTCCTGGTTGTTGCCGGCCGTAAAGCCGAGGTGGTCACCGAATACGAAGGCAGCCGATACGGCGAATGCGACGTTCAGCAGCTTGCCCTTGGGGTTCATCTGGTCCATGATGTTGAACATGGCGATGTTGTTAGCCAGGTTGGCCACCAGGCCAGCCGAGCCCTTATCGTTCATGCCGAATGCAGCGCCGATCTTGTTGAGCGCACCACCGAAGGTCTTGGTAATCCACTTGACCATGGGGAAGGCGCCAATCAGGACAATACCGATCTGGCCGCAGGTGAGCAGGCCGGAGTTGAGCGGCGTCATACCGATTTCCGGGTCGACCGTGGACATCACGTCGAACAGCGGGAACATAATGCCGGTAATCTGCTGGAAGACAGCAATGGCGGTAAAGATCGTGATGACGATGGTAACGCCGGTGCCGAATACGTTAAAGCCACGGATCATAGCAGCCGGGGCAAACCACAGGCCGATGACGATCAGGGCCGCGATGATGATAACCGGAACCAGGTTGATGAGGATGGTGCCGATGGACAGCTTATAAGGCGTCATATTCATGACCAGGCCGCCAGCGATACAGCCGAGCGGAATGGTAATCATACCGGCCAGAACGCCGGCACCCAGATACGAGCGGTCCTCTTTCTTGATGATGCCCAGCGCAACCGGGATGGTAAATACAATGGTCGGGCCCATCATGGTGCCCAGGATAAGGCCGGCAAAGTTGCCGATCGCTTCGTTGCTTGCCAGCTGCATGGCCAGCGGATAGCCGCCCATATCGCAGGCGAGCAGGGTGGTAGCAAACATGGACGCATCTGCGCCGATGGCGGTGTAGATCGGCTTGAGGATCGGCCCTAAAATTTCGGCCAGAACCGGTGCCGCCGCCACAACGCCGGCCATGGACAGCGCCAGCGGGCCAATGGCGTTGAAGCCTTCTTCAAATTGTTCGCCGTAACCATATTTGTTGCCCAGAATCTTGTCGATCGCACCGACGACCATAAAGATCATCATGATCATCATAATGACCGAGTTGATCGAAATGTTGCTGACCCAAGCCTGTACGCTTTCGGTGAATACACTCATGTGTGACCCTCCTTTTTCTCTGTTTCCTCGCCCCTTTTACAGCAGCGTGTCGAATAGCTTGCGATCCGGACGCGGGATGACCGTGGTTTCGACCAGCAGTTCCGCATCCTTTCGTGCCGCTTCCACGGCCGCCCGGACGGCGCCGACATCGCCGGTCAGGGTGACAAACCCTTTGCCGCCAATGGCGTAGCCGGTACGGACTTCGATCAGGGTGATATTGGCAGCCTTTGCCGCGACATCGGCCGCCACGATCGCCGAGGCGATGGAGTAAAACTCCAGAACGCCCACCGCGCCGCGGGTCTCGACCGGATTGGTCATGCTGATGGCCGGGATGAGCTGCTCATGTACATTGGGAAGCATCAGCGTATCGACGACCAGTTCGCCGCCGCGTTTGCGGCCTTCCTCCATGGCCGCGCGCACGTCGCCGGTCTCCCCGCCAATGATAATCATATACTTGCCCGGGCAAACAGTGGAGGAGCGCAGCAGCGCGACCTGTGCCGCTTTGACCATGTAATCACAGGTTTCGATGCCGCGGGCAATGCTGGTCAGTTCGATCATACCAATTGCAGTTGCCACCGTTTAACCCTCCTTTTGGCTGGAGATGCGTGCTCCGGCCGCTGTGATTTCGGTAATCACGCCGGAAATGCCGGCGTGGATGTTGGCGGAAAGCCCATTTTCCGCCGCTTGTGCGATTTTTTGCCCCTTTTCCACCCGGTCGCCCACCTGGCAGATGGGCTCGGCCGGTTTGCCGATGTGCTGGGAGAAGGGGACAAAGACCGTGTCGGGCTCAAGTTCCTTGCAGGTATGGGCGTGCAGGCCGCTGTATGCGGCCAGCCCCAGCCGGGCGATCAGCCGCTCGGTCGGGATGCGCCGCAGCGCCAATTCGCGCAGTGCCTCGGGCTCCATGTTGCGCGGCACCTGGATGCCCCGCTCGCGCAGCGCGCCCTTCATGTACTCGTTGACCTTGCGCGGGGAAAGCCCCATCGGGCAGGCGAACATCTCGCACACGCCGCACGAGCAGCAGTTGGCTGCATCGCCGAAGGCGTGCAGGAATTCGGCCTCCGATTCCAGAGTTTTTTCCCGGTACAGGTTGCGCATGACCAGATGCGGGCGGATTTGATGCCCGATCAGATAGCGCGGGCAAAGGTCAGTACACATCCGGCACTGGATGCAGGCCGACCGGGCCTGGGCGCGGATACGCTCGAGCGGGCGTGCCGACCGCTGGATGAGGTAATGCGCACGCGGCAGCACCAGGATGTTGCCCGTGGTCTTGGTGACCACGGCCTGGGCAATGGCCTGCGGGTCGGCTACCACCTTGCCCATCATCGGCCCGCCCAGGATGATGGCATAATCGGAAATGCGGGGATGGGCGGCCGCAATGCAGTCGGTCACCGCCGTACCGATGGGCACATGCAGCATGATGGGTTCGGCCACTTCGCCCACCACCGAGAGATATTTGGAACTGACCGCCGTGCCCTCGACCAAGGCGTCGTAAATGCCCAGCAGGGTGCCGACATTGTCGACCACGGCGCCCACGTCGAGCGGCAGCCCGCGTTCGGGTACGGTTTTGCCGGTGACCAGCTGCACCATGGTCTGTTCATCGCCCGCGGGGTAGAAGGTATCCATCTCGCACAGCTCGATGGGCACGCCCGCCTGGGTGATGGCCGCGCGCAGGGCTGCGATCTCGTCCCGGTATTTGCGCTTGAGCGCAATGACAATATGGGACGCTTCCAGATGGGCCGCTACGGCCGCCGCTGCCGCCACGATGCGGTCTGCATAGGTGCGGCATAAGTATTTGTCGGTTTCGATCAAAGGCTCACATTCAGCCGCATTGACGATAAACCATTCGGCCTTGGCCTTGAGTTTTACATGCGTGGGAAAGCCCGCACCGCCTGCACCGACGATTCCGGCGTCTTTCACCGCCTCCAGCAAATTCATCCATCGTTCACCACCTTATTGCAGCGCATCGGGATGCAATTCCTGGTCGTCCACAATCCCGACGACCGTGGCATCGACCGGCACGCTCATATCCCCAGCCGCGCTGCGCGCCGAGCTGCCGGCAACAATCAACACGGTTTCGCCCACCCCGGCACCGATGGTATCGGCGGCCACGATGGGGGTGCGGTCACACGAACCGTCCAAAATGTTGATGGGCTGCACGATCAGCAGCTTATAGCTTCTGAGCTTTTCGTCTTTTCGGGTCGACCAGATATTGCCGATCACCTTTGCAACTTTCATGTCAATTCCACCTGTTCATTCGTCCCGCACGAGCGAAACATTTCTTGCCTGCGCGTATTCCTTGGCCAGGTCGGTCAAAATGGCGCGTTTGCCGACATGGATGACTGTTACATCCCGGTCATAGACCGCGCTGAGATCGCGTTCGGTGACGACGCGCTTTTCAATCGTGACTTCCCGGCCGGGCGCCGCGCACGGCGCTTCGGCGCAGGGGGCCGGACTGGGCACGGGTTCACAGGGCTCACAGGCCGCGGCCTCGCCGCACAAAATTGCGTCCTCCAGCTCGGCCAGCGGACAGATCGCCACACCCGACTGCTGGAGCAGTGCAAGCTGCTTTTCCAGAACCGCATAATACGCGGGCGGAGCCGTTTCGGCGTACCGGTACAGTTCGACCATTTCTTTGAGGACAAAGATTTTTTTGCCGGTCAGGATGGCTTTTTGCGCCAGACGGGTGAAGGGCGTATCGCATACGCCGCCCGCCAGCCGGGCCAGCGCTTCATTGGTCAGGCCAAAGAGGATGACCGCTTCATAGGACGCCATGTCGCAGTCGTAGTCTTTGAGCAGCGCGCATTCGGTCTGGTAATAGCTCAAAAGCCGTTCGCTTTCCAGCATGTCGTGGCAGATGCTGCCGTGTTCTTCGGTCAGGATGAGCAGCTTGGGCTTGCCGACGTCGGATACACAGGGCTCCTGCTGCGCGATCTTGGCAGATACCCGCGCAACAATCTCATCCACCAGCGCATCGAAATCCATATGTTCCCCTCCTTTCCCATGGTTTTCGGGGATCAAACCTTGCAATTCATCGCAATTCCAGCCGGGGTGACCAGGAAGGGGTCGGCCGGTTTGATGGTCCGGATTCCGGTTTCCTTTTCAAAGATGGTCTCGATGCCGGTCAGGCAGCAGGTGCCGCCGCACAGATAAATGGTATCGACCTGGCTTTTGTCCACATACCGGTTGACGATGGAGGCCATTTTTTCAAGCACGGCCTTGACCACCGGCAAAATCTCCCGATGGCGGGCATAATCCTGCTTGATCTGTTCGGCCTCGTCAAAGGGGATGTGGTAGTTGCCGGCTAAAACCAGCGTCACATGGGTGCCGCCCGTTGGCTCATCCTCGATCTGGATGACCTTGCCGCCCTTTAAGATGGCCAGGCCGGTCGTGCCGCCGCCGATGTCGACCACCACGCCGTCGTCGATCTGATAGATCGAGTTGGCCGCCGTCGGTTCGTCGAGGATGTTGGTGACTTCAAATCCCGCGCCTTCGGCCACATACTGGTGGGTACGCACACTGGATTCGGTGCCGGCTGGCATGGCGATGGCGCAGTTGATGAGTTCTTCGCCGCCCAGCCGTTCTTCCAGTTTGGCCTTGAGTTCGCGCACAATGCGCAGCGCACCCGAATAATCGACGACCACACCGTCGCGCAGCACGCTCGCCGCCTGCTTTTCGCAGGCGATCGGGTTGTCCTCCTCGTCGAGCACGACCAGCACGATGTAGGCCGTGCCCAGATCCAGGCCCACTTTGAGCTTGCTCCCCACCGGACGGAAGGTTTGGGTTTCCGAATCCTTGACACGCTGCATATAGGCGTTTACACGCTCGAGATCCATCATAGTCTCACCCTTTGCTGAAATTGCTGTTACTTGATAATCTTACCCAGCGTAAAACCGCTGATCAGCGCCGCGTTGGCCTCATCGAAATCGATGTGCATACGGCAGCTGAATTTTTCGCTCACGCGGATGATGACATCCCGGAAGGTGACCGGCCGGTCGCTGAACACCTCGACCGCGACGCGCTGCTTGTCGGTCACGCCCATGATCTGCGCCACTTCGGGCGTCAGGTGGACGTGGTTGTGCGCAATGATAACGCCTTCGTCGATGGTCAGCGAGCCGCACGGGCCTTCAATCGTGATCGAGCCCGACCCGGCCACGTCGCCCGATTCGCGCACCGGCGCTTTGACGCCCAGTTCCACGCAGTCGCTTTTGGATAGCTCGACCTGGGTGGCCGGACGGATGGGGCCTAGAATTGCGGTGCGCTCCTTGCGGCCCTTGGGGCCGACCAGGGTTACCCGTTCCTCGGACAGGAACTGTCCGGGCTGGGAGAGCGGACGCTTGGGGGTCAGTTCGGCGCCTTTGCCGAACAGAATTTCCAGATGTTCGCGCGTGAGATGGACATGGCGGGCCGAAACTTCGACTTCCACCAAGCCAGCGCGGGGGATGGCGCTGAGCACAGCCTGAATAATTTGTTCCATAACATCCCCCTTACTTCTTGCCGTACAGGCCTGCCAGATACATGCACATCATGATGTGCACGGCGCTCGACAGGCGGTTGAGTTCTTCGATGATGTCCGCGCGGGTGCATTTTTTGCCGTCACGGAATGCCTGATTGGCGGCCACCTCGGTCTCCCGCACCTGGGTGCGCAGCTGGTTGAGCAGCGCATAGGTCTTGCCCATGGTATAGTCGGGCAGCATCATTTGATTGATGTGGAAGAACCGCATGGGGTCGTGCGACCGCTCGCGCAGTTCGGCGTGTGTCAGGCCGATGATGATTTCGTTCTTGAATTCCTCATCCAGCACATCGCAGCGCATCATTTCGCGCAGCACGGTCAGGATATCGCCCAGATCGTCGATGATCTTTTCGTTGCCGCTGCCCGCGGCCAGTTCGGCCTGGATGAGCACGATCTGCGCCTGCAAACTGTCCAGCTTGCCGCGGAACAGGATGCGCGGATGGCTCTTGGGCACGAGCACATTGCCGTAGAGATGGGTCATGTGCTCGGGCTTTTCCAGATAGAAGGCACCGGTTTCGTAATCGACGAATTTGGGCTGCGGCGCTTGGGGCGCCGCCGGGTCCGCCGCGGGCGTTGGGGGCGCCTCAGCCGCAGGTACGGCGGGCGGCGGACCTTGGGCGATCTTGATCTTGCGCTGCTGCAAATATTCCCGGGCGGCCGTCGAGAGAATCTTTCCCTCGGGGATATAGTAGGTTTCCGGCTCGGCGCCGCGCAGTTCGTTGCGCAAAACCGCTTCTGTAATGACCTTCAAACAATTCACCCCCTGTTCAGGTCGCTAGGCCGGGTGGATTACCCCTGCAGCGTCGGGAGGATGAATTCGACCTCGTTGTGCGGACGCGGGATGACATGGACCGAAATCAGTTCGCCCACGCGCTCGGCGGCTGCTGCGCCTGCATCGGTGGCGGCCTTGACCGCGCCGACGTCGCCGCGTACCATGACGGTGACCAGACCGCCGCCGACATGGACCTTGCCGATCAAGGTGACGTTGGCCGCCTTGACCATGGCGTCAGCCGCTTCGACCGAAGCGACCAGACCTTTGGTTTCAATCATACCCAGTGCTTGTACTAATGCCATATTGGTTGCTCCTTTCGCGAAAGCCCGGACTTAGCCGAGCGAGGGCAGGATAAATTCCACTTCTTCGTGCGGACGCGGGATGACGTGAACCGAAATCAGTTCGCCGACCCGTTCGGCCGCTGCCGCGCCTGCATCGGTGGCGGCCTTGACCGCGCCGACGTCGCCGCGTACCATGACGGTGACCAAGCCGCCGCCGACATGAACCTTGCCGATCAAGGTGACATTGGCCGCCTTAACCATGGCGTCCGCCGCCTCGACCGAAGCGACCAGACCCTTGGTCTCGATCATACCTAAAGCCTGCATTGCTGCCATCTTGTATTCCTCCTTAAAAATCACAGGTTATTGGACGGTTTGCAGCCGCTCGATGATGCGCGCCACGATGGCATCCACCACCTTGGGGTCCATCATGGTTTCGGGCGCCGTCTGGCAGATGCCATCCGAGCAATCGGGCATCTCGCGGCGGATGTCCTCGAGTTCCCGCAGCCCATACGCCACATACCGGCGGTCGAGCAGATTCATCGGGCCAACATTTTCGCTGGTCGCGCTGCCGCCGACCGCGCCGCAGCCGAGCGTCAGCGAAGGCATCAGGCCGGTCGAGCCGCCGATGCCGCCGAGGGCCGACGGGGTGTTGACCATAAAGCGGGAAGCCGGGATGCGCTTGGCGAAATAATCGACGATGCTGTCGTCCTTGGTGTGCATCGAGAAGGTGTGGCCCTTGCCCTCATACCGCAGGATGGTGCAGCAGATATCGCAGACATCCTTGTAATCGGTGCCGGTGTAGAAGGCCAGGATGGGGCCGAGTTTCTCGTTGGAATAGGGGTGGCCACGGCCTACGCCGTCCTCGTCGGCGACTAGGACACGGGCGCTTTGGGGTACATCCAGACCAGCCAGTTTGGCGATGGTCTGCACGCTGCGGCCCACGATTTCCGGGTTCATGGTGCCGTTGGCGCGTAGGATGAATTTGCCCAGCTTGGCGCGTTCTTCCGGATTGAGGAAATACGCGCCCTGTTTTTCCATCTCGGCCTGGATGGCCGGCCGCATATCGGCATCGCAGATGACCGATTGCTCGGATGCGCAGATGGTGCCGTTGTCAAAGGTCTTGGAATCGATAATGCGCTTGACGGCCAGCGGGATATCAGCCGTGCGCTCAATGTAAGCCGGACCGTTACCCGGGCCCACGCCGATGGCCGGGGTGCCGGACGAATAGGCGGCGCGTACCATCGCGCTGCCACCGGTGGCCAGGATCATGGCCGTATCCGGATGTTTCATGAGGTTGTCGGTCGCCTGCATGGTTGGAATGGTGATGCAGGAAACCAGGTTTTCGTTGCCGCCCGCCTCAGCGATGGCCTGCCGGATGACCTTGACGGTCTCCCGGATGCAGCGCAGCGCACTCGGGTGCGGGGAAAAGACAATCGCGTTGCCGGCCTTGATGGCAATCTCGGCCTTGAACAAAGCGGTCGAAGTCGGGTTGGTCGAGGGGATCAGACCCGCGATAACACCCACCGGCACGGCGATGATGCGCAGTTTTTTCTCCTCATCGCGGCCCAGTTCGCCGATGGTTTTCATATCCTTGATGTATTCATAGACGCCCCGGCTGGCAAAGACGTTTTTCACGACCTTATCTTCCACAATGCCAAAGCCGGTGTCCTCGTGCGCCATCTCTGCCAGACGGCGCGCATTGCGCACGCCCGCGTCGGCAATCGAGCGGACAATGCGGTCAACTTCCTCCTGCGATTTTTCCGCCAGTTCCTGCTGGGCTTTCTTGGCTGCGCCCACCAGCTCGCGGACTTCCTGCATGGAGAGAAGGTCCTTATCATAAAGCTGCATAAACTATTCCTCCTGTGCCTGCTCGATCCGTGCGATCAGTTCTTCTTTCTTGGCAAAGCGGATGTCGCGGCGCGATAGGCCGGTGTTGAGTCCCCGGGCTACCGAACGGAGCTGCGCCACGGTCATTTTGTGCAAGTCTTCGACCGGGGCAGGCGCTTCGGGTGCCGGTTTTTCCGCCACCGGGGCGGGTTCCTCGGCTGCTGGGGCCGGTTCGGCCTCCTCAGGCGGCGCGGAAGGTTCTTCGGGTGCCGGGGGAGGTTCCGGGGGGTTCGGCGGCGCCGGGGG
>JAUMSA010000176.1 GCA_031293105.1 Butyricicoccus sp.
CTATAAAATACGCAGAAATGAACGGGACAAGCAACCAGGAAATGATTACGATTTCCCGTGCGGAATACGAAGCAATGCAGGCGCAGCTGGACGCTAAGGCCGCCGAATTGGCTGAGCAGAATCAGAAACTGGCTGCCGAGCTAGCCCAAGCTCTTTTGCAGAACCACTGGCTGATGGAGCAGTTGAAGCTAAACAAGCGGAAGCTGTTTGGAAGTTCCTCTGAGCAGCTGGACCAGATGGTCATGGAGCAGTTTGCCCATCTGTTCAACGAGGCAGAAGCCTGGGATGCAGACAGCGTGGAGCCCACGAAAAAAGGCGAAAAGAAGAAGCCCCGCAAGCGCCGCTCCGGCAGCATTGACGATGTGATCCCCGAAGGGACTCCCGTAGAAGTGGTGGAGCATCCTTTGCCCGAAAGCGAGAGAGTTTGCGGCGTCTGCGGCAGTGAACTGGTTGAGATTGGCGTGAAGGTCCACCGCAGCCTCCAGATGAAGCCCGCTGAGTTTTGGGTGCGGGAGGACCGCTACCCCACCTATGCCTGCAAAAATTGTGAAAAAGAGACTGGAGAAGCGAATGTGGTGCCGACTCCTATGGAACCAGCTGTGATTCCCGGCAGTTTTGCGTCTCCTTCTGCGATTGCCCACCTTGCCATGCAGAAGTATGTGATGTACTCTCCTTTGCACCGTTTAGAGCAAGAGTTTGAACGGCAGGGGCTGAAGCTGTCCCGGCAGATAAGGTGAATTGCCCCAACGGGGCAAGAGAAGAACCCCTGGGGGTCCATGTCCAACTGGCTGCTAAAGGCAACGGAGGACTGGCTGCAGCCCATCTATGATGTTCTGCACCAACAGTTGTGCCGGGAAGCCGTGCTGCACGGAGACGAAACAACCTTGCAGGTACTGCACGAGAAGGGAAAGCCCGCCACCAGCAAGTCCTATATGTGGCTGTACCGGACCAGTGGTAATGCAGAGAAGCCGATTGTGCTGTATGATTACCAGCCGAACCGGAAGGCAGAGAATGCAGAGCCGTTCCTGAAGGGCTTCTCCGGCTGGCTCCATGCGGACGGCTACCAGGGCTACCACAGGCTACGGGAGAACATCCGGGTGGTGGGATGCTGGGCCCATGCCAGGAGAAAATTTGATGAGGCACTGACTGCGGTTCCCAAGGAACAGCAGTCTGCTTCCAAACCAGCAGAAGCCCTATGCTATTTTGCGAAGTTGTTCCAGATAGAGCAGGACTTTGCCGCATTGACAGCAGAAGAACGATATGCCAAGCGTCTGGAGCAGGAAAAACCTGTTCTGGAGGCTCTGTTGGCATGGGCAAATACGCTGAAGCCGCAGACCGCACCCAAATCCGCCCTGGGCAAGGCGCTGCACTATCTTCTGGAGCAGTGGCCGTATCTGGTGCGCTATCTGGAGGACGGCAGACTGGAGATCTCCAACAACCGCGCCGAGCGCAGCATAAAGCCCTTTGTGATGGGTCGGAAGAATTTTCTGTTCTGCAATACGCCGGGCGGGGCACAGAGCAGCGCAGTCCTTTACAGTCTGATTGAAACGGCCAAGGAAACCGGCCTGAATCCTTACCGCTACTTGCTGTGGGTTCTGGAATGTGCCCCTGAATTGGCGCAAACAAAAAGCCTGTTATTTCTTTCGAAACAACAGGCTTTTGTAAAGCTGGCAGCTGGGCCAGAACCGCTTAGACAAAATGATAGAATACAAGTCGTTTATGGTTCATCTGGCTGATCGGCAACCCAATTACTGATTCCAAAGAAACGGTCAAAGAACCCTTTGAGCTTGTCGATCACGGACTGCTTTTTCTTGGCTCTGGTGCCGCCACCGCCGAAACGGGAGACCGGCGGCATCAGTTTATCAATATCCGTTCCGGTGGTCTTGATCTCGCCATCCCGGAAGGCATTTTCCAAAAACTTGCGGGTTTCCGGTTCGCGGAGCTTTTCGTCCCGGATGATTTGCGTCAGTTCTTTCTCTCGCTCCTCTGCCACAAAACCATGCCACTCTTCCAATACATCCTCCACATCATTGATGCCGGAAATAAAGGTTTCGATGAGCTGTTTTTTGCTGCGCAGTTCAGGGCTGGCGTCTACGGCTTTCTGGATGGTAATAAGGATCTCTTTATCATCACAATGGGAATCATGGTATTTTTTCACCAACATCAGGATGTAATCAATATTGATCTCGATCTGGCGTATCAGCTCGATCTCAAACACAATATCATCCGTGATATCCTCTTTTTCGCCTTTTGTACGGCGCATCCACTCATCCCGGAGGTCTTGATATCGTCCCAGATAATCTTGTAAATCACGTTCAGCGAGCTGTTCTTTTCCTTTGAATTCGTCAAACGAGGAAAGCAAGTTGCGCATCCGCAGAATGGCACCGAACAAAGCAATAAAATCCTTCTGATTTTGTTCGCCTTCGATTTGTGGTGCGGCCAGCGGAAACTTTTGCGTCAGCTCTTCTATCATATCTACATAGCCGGGCTTGTCTTTGCCGTCCTGCGTCGTGTAACCATAGTAGTAATCAGAAAATTTGTGCAGCAGGACGATGCCACTAGCCTCTTTATCGCCAAACAATGCGATTGCAGCGTCTACGCGCTTTTGCAGATTGCGGAAGCAGACGATATTGCCAAAGGTCTTGATCGAATTCAGAATGCGGTTGGTGCGACTAAATGCTTGGATGAGACCATGCATCTTCAGGTTCTTATCCACCCAAAGGGTATTCAGCGTAGTCGCATCAAAGCCAGTCAGGAACATGTTGACCACGATCAGCAGATCCAGCTCCTTGTTTTTCATTCGCAAGGAAACATCCTTGTAGTAGTTCTGGAATCTGTCGCTGTCGGTGGAGTAGTTGGTATGGAACATCTCGTTATAATCCTGAATCGCGGCATCCAGAAAGTCCCGGCTGCTCTGATCCAGCGCGCTGGTGTCTTCACTATTTTCCTCATCCAGAATCCCGTCAGCTTCACCCTCGTTGACTCCGTAGCTGTAGATCGTTGCCACCCGTAATTTCTTCGTGGGGTCAGCTGCCATCTGTTTTTTAAATTCCTGATAGTAAAGCTTTGCCATATCCACCGAGGCCACGGCAAAGATGGAGTTAAAGCCACTAAGCCGCTGCTTCTGCTTAATCTCATCCACTTTGCCCTTTTTATCGGTAGCCACCTCGGCAATGTTAATGAGACTGTTGAACACATAGGTCTTGTCCCCTCGGTAGGTCTTCTGGTCGAAGTGCTCCAGAATATACTTAGTGACCAACTCAATCCGTTTTGGGGCCATGTAGGCCTTCTCTCGGTCGATATCCCAGACGCTCTTGTCGTCAATGTCCGGTTCGGCATCCATGGTTTTGATGTAATCCACTCGGAAGGGCAGTACGTTTTTGTCGTTAATCGCATCCACGATCGTATAGGGGTGGAGCTGATCACCGAAAGTCTGAGCCGTGGTGAAGAACTGCGCACCACTGGCAGCTCTGGTATTGGCCGCAAAGATGGGTGTGCCCGTAAACCCAAACAGATGGTACTTCTTGAAATTCCTGACGATAGCCGTGTGCATGTCACCAAACTGACTGCGGTGGCATTCGTCAAAAATGATGACCACATGCTTGGTATAAACCGGGTGGTTTTTCTCTTTCTTAATGAAGGTAGACAGCTTCTGAATGGTGGTGATGATAATGTGAGCATTATCGTCCTCCAGCTGCTTTTTCAAAATGGCAGTAGAGGTGTTGCTATTGGCCGCTCCCTTTTCAAAGCGGTCATACTCCTTCATGGTTTGATAGTCCAGATCCTTTCGATCCACCACAAACAGAACTTTGTCGATATAGGATAGTTGTGAAGCAAGCCGCGCCGTTTTGAATGAAGTTAGCGTCTTGCCGCTGCCGGTTGTGTGCCAGATGTAACCGCCGCCTGCGATCGTACCGTATTTCTTGTAGTTGTTGGCAATCTCGATGCGGTTCAGAATGCGCTCAGTAGCAGTGATCTGGTAGGGACGCATGACCATCAGCATATTTTCCGATGTGAATACACAGTATTTGGTCAACACGTTCAGGAGGGTGTGCTTGGCAAAGAAGGTGCGCGTAAAGTCGATCAGGTCGGGAATCACTTTGTTATTCGCATCTGCCCAGAAGGAAGTAAACTCAAAGCTGTTGCTGGTCTTTTGCTTTTTGACCTTGCCTCTGGCGGCTTCGCGAATGGCATTGAACCGCGTGCTGTTGGAGTAATATTTGGTGTTGGTACCGTTGGAGATCACAAAGATCTGCACATACTCGTATAGCCCGCTGCCCGCCCAGAAAGAGTCTCTCTGATAACGGTCGATTTGGTTGAATGCCTCCCGGATGGCAACGCCCCGGCGTTTGAGTTCGATATGTACCAATGGCAGACCGTTAACAAGCACCGTCACATCATAGCGGTTGTCGTGCTTTGCTCCCTGCTTCTGGCTCACCTCGTATTGGTTGATGACCTGGAGGTAGTTATCATGTATATTTTTCTTTTTGATGAGATAAATATTTTTAGAAGTTCCGTCGTCCCTCCGGAGAACCTGCCTATAATCTTCTTGAATTTTCCGGGTTTTCTCCACGATGTGCTCATTGGGATTTGCAATGGAATCGGAAAAGAACCGCTCCCATTCGCTGTCCGTAAACTGGTAGTTATTTAGGATCTCCAGTTGATGACGCAGGTTGGCAATGAGGTCAGCCTCCTGATGAATAGTCAGATATTCATACCCTTGCTGGGTGAGCATTTGGATGAACTCCCGTTCCAGTGCAGGCTCGCTCTGGTAGCTGTCCGAGCGCTTTTGCACCGGCTCGTAGGAGGTGACGACGGTGTTTTCGGTTGTTTCGGCGACAATATTAAATTGATTCATTCAAATCCCTTCTTTGAGAGGAAATCTGCGGAAAGGAAAGCAGCTTGTCCCTATAATATTCGTACTGCTTGCGGCGGGCCTCAATCTCAGCGGGCAGACCGCTGGTCAGGTCATTGCAGAGGGCGTCAAAGCGATCCAGGATAGCAACGATGCGAAGCTGTTCTTCAATGGGTGGAAGAAAAATTTGCATGTTCCCCAAAGATGTCAACCCTATCGTTCTTTGCGCAGCTCCTTTTGCTGCTTTGTCAGCTTGCTTATAAAATGTTGTGCTTTGCATTGCATGATACATATAGCGAGGAATGATCTTCTCCTTATTGGGGCGAAGAATTGCAATATGGCGTTGAAACACGAACTCAGTATCTTCTGCAATATACACAGGCGTACCAAACGAACCTACTACGGTATATAAAATATCTTCTCTTTGGGCTTTTCG
>JAUMSA010000273.1 GCA_031293105.1 Butyricicoccus sp.
TCCCCCTTTCTGAACAACGCAAACTGAATTGTTTGATCCATGTAACCGCCGAACGAAAATCTCACTTCATCACAGCAGTCTAGCCTTGCGATTCCGCCTAAGACAGCAGCATCCAAAGATTCCTCACCAAAGAAGAAGCCGGCCAGCTGATACAAGTTATTGATATAGGCCCGGCGGATTTCTTCCAACTCATATGGGCGAATTCGTATCCACATTTGTCTGGCATCTTTTTCAAAGAAACTCAAGTCTTCCTCGACTGCCTGAAATAGACGTTGTGGGCACCAAAAACACAACAGCCCGTTCTGATCCAGGCAATATCGCTCATTGGTCAAAGAGAGCGCAAAATCATAGCTCTGTGTTACGGCGCTGCTCTGTAGATAGAATATAGAAAAGTAGTGAATCTGTCCAAGCGTCCCAGCAGCCTGCCTCTTTTGTGCTGTCTGGAGCAGATCAGAAACAATTCTATGATATTCCCGTTTCATTTCCAGATATGCGGCGCAGTCTTTCCGGAGCAAATTTGCCCGTTCGGAAATGTATGGAGTAAGCTTTTCCCTGGCATATTGGAACATTTCTTCTTTTCGGCCCATTTGTACTCACGCCCTTTCAGTCTATCCGAACTTGCGCACCTCCAAAATGTAGCTTTTCTTCAAGACTCATCTGCGTATTGCCCTGTTGGAATATAATACGCTGTGGCGCACTGATACTGAGGGAACTTGTCGCGCTTGAAATGTCAACAGCTTCCTGCGACTGCACAACGATTGCCTTGTCGCTGATAATCTTAATTCCCTCTGCATCAGACAGTTCGATGGACATCCCGGCATTATTGGTAAGCAGCAAGCTCCCAGGGGTGAAAAGGATTTCCTTCTTCTGCTTGTTCATGATGGATTTGAAGTCAGGGTTTATGCGCTCGTCGCCTGCGGAGGATTGGAGATGGACGGAGCTTGCCACATATGCATCCGCGTCCTTTTCACATGGAAAGTACAGCCTGACAGCATCCCCAATTTCAGGCATACAATACCAGCCGGTCCCATCCGGAGTGGAGTACACTGTAGCGTACGGGAAGACGCGGGTGCCGCAGCCTGCTTGGTTTTCATCACATCCAATCAAAACCTGGACAGTATCTCGCTCCACGGAAGTTACCTGCGCATCAAGAGAGAGCCCAATGAGATTTTCATTGAAAACTTCCTCAGTTTCAAATCCGCTCTCGCTGGTCAAATAGTATGTATGGTACAGCTCGCTGCCTTCCATTTTGGTTTTAATGGAGTACACACGCAGCGGGACCCCGTTCAATGTCACGCAGTCTCCAAGGCGGTAGATTTCCCTTGAGTTCAGCACATAAAAGAAAGTATCCGCTCTTGGCATCCGCTGATCTTCGCTCTCAATGATTTGGCCCGCGTTTTTTGCAATCGAAAATATGTTTGTTTCAACAGCATAATGAACTCCATCTTCGGGAAGCCCAAAGGTATATGCGATATGGTCGCGTTGTGAATCAGGTATCACAACAGTATGAAAGCGGCTTGCCATTCTCTTTATAAATGCCCAGTCGGTTTCATCATACTGCATAACAAGCCCAGGAATATTTGAGCCCGCTCCCTTTGCCATGATGAAAATGGAATCGGTATAGCCATTATTCACAGTCGTCAATAGATTTTGATATTGTAGTCTGTCTGCTTGGAACGAACGCTTATGCGGAATCAAATCCAGCAAGTAGGTATTCGTCCTTAATACCCCAGTTAAATATCTAACATCGTTTTGAGCCTGAATCTCAAAGTCAACCAGCACTCCTTGGAATAGTATCTTTTCCTCACCGCTATCGCTGCAAACATTGACTGAAACCAGAGGATTCTTCTTTAACGCCCAGGAGATATACTCGCTCTCTTTTTCTCCGCGCATCAGTCCTGAGAAAACCAATTCTCCATGTTCATTTACCTGTTGTACGCCTTCCAGCTCAGTAATCTTGAGATCATCGAAAGGAATTGCCTTTATCAATACTTCCCGCATAGCGAACACCTCCTAAGTATCCATTACTTTGACGGATTGAATGACTTGAATTGCCGCTCGGTTCCACTCGTTCATCGAGTCAAATCTACAACTGAATGTTCCATGCAGAATTTTTCCTTTTTCTGCTGCCAGCAAATACATAATCGTATAAATCTGGTCATCAATCGCATAGCTTTTATAGTTAAACCAGCACAAAGCACGGTTTTCTGCAACTTCCGCTTGGAGATCATAGAAAATATTGGCTGGATTAACTTTTTTGAGCATGGCTTTCATCTGCTCCGCGACACGCTTCACCTGATCCAAAGGAACATCCTGTGGATACACGCTGAAGGTAAAATTCACAGTCGTGTCCAAACTTGTGAATATCATCTGCGGACGTGTTTCGGAGGGATATTTTATTTTAGCAATGGAAAGCGGCATCCGCACAAATGTTTTCGGCAAGGAGGCGTTGATATTCAACTCTGGAATATCCCGCGGCTCAAATTCGACCAATTCATCCTTGATATAAATACCAGTTTCCAATGTGCTGTATTTAGCGTATTTTTCCCGCCTTTTTAGCTTCAAAAAATCTTCATCCAGATAGGACATCTCAATCGCCATCCTTCCGTTTAATAATACTCAAGGCCCGCCCATGCTGTCAGCATAGGCGGGCCTTGGCTTGGTCTACGCTGGAAAGCGCATCGGTACATGATTCAGTTTTGATTGTTTTCACATTACATAATGGCTTGTTCGCAGATAC
>JAUMSA010000305.1 GCA_031293105.1 Butyricicoccus sp.
GGCGGGCCTGACACGCGGGCTGCTGCCCGAACACGCGGACGGCCCGGCTCTGGTGATCGGTCTGGGCAACCGCCAGATCACCCCCGACGCTGTCGGGCCGCGCGCGGCCGACTATATCATCGCCACCCGCCACCTGACCACCCAGGCGCCCGAATATTTTGCTTCCTGGCGACCGGTTTCGGCGCTCGCGCACGGCGTGCTGGGGCAGACCGGTGTCGAAGTCGGCGAACTGCTCGCCGCCGTGGCCAAGGCCGTGCAGCCGTCGGTCATCCTGGCCATCGATGCCCTGGCCGCCGGCAGCCTGACCCGGCTCAGCCGCACCGTGCAGCTGACCAACGCCGGTATCGTGCCCGGTTCGGGCGTGCACAACGCCCGGGCGGCGCTCAACGAACAGACAATCGGCGTGCCGGTCATCGCCCTGGGCGTGCCCACGGTGGTGGACGGCGCAACCCTGGCCGCCGAGCTGACCGGCGGCAAAGCCGTGCCGCCCGATGCCGCTCCGCTCATCGTCACCACCCGCGACATCGACCGCGAAGTGGCCGATGTGTCGCGCCTAATCGGATATGCGCTCAATCTGGCGCTCCAGCCCGACCTGAGTCCGGAAGACATCGACTTATATCTGTCATAACCGCGCCTGCCTTTCCATACAATAGAAGCAGCACAAAATGAGGGGGGCAGAGCCATGAAACGACATCCATCCAGACGGCGCAGCGGCATTGCTGTCCCCGCTTTCTTATGCCTGCTGTTTGCGGCTGTCCTGCTGCTGGGCAGCCGGGCGGGCGGCGATGCATTTGCCCAGAAGATTCTGGGCGAACTCGCGCAAAATGAAACCTTTGTTTCGGGCGCCTTTGCGCTGGGCACCGGGCAATATCCGGGCGAAACCAGCGTCCACGCACCGCGCACCGCGACTGCCGGACTGGAACAGGAACCGACCGACGAAGATTTGGCCGAACTGGATATGGCGATGGAAAACGCCGGGCTGGAACCGCAGGCTCCGGCGTCGTCCGAACCGGAGGATATCCCCGAAGTCAAGGTCAACAACCAATCGGGGCTGGACTTTGATTTAAGTGCCATGCTGCAAAACCCGAAAACGATCACAGCCACCGATGACGGCCCGCAGGTTCTGGTCTATCATACCCATGCGACCGAAGCCTATACGCCGTCGGGCTCGGATACCTACGAAGCGTCCGGCGATGCGCGCACGCTGGACACCAACCAAAACGTCGTGCGGGTGGGCACCGAACTGTGCAAGGTACTCGAAGATCGCGGCATCAAGACCGTCCACCTCACCGACCTTAATGACTATCCTTCCTATAACGGCTCATATGGCGAGTCACTGCGCAACGTGCAGGCGGCACTCAAAAAATACCCCACCGTGAAAATGACCATTGACGTGCACCGCGACGCCATCCTGGCCGACGACGGCAGTAAATACAAGCTTGCCTGCGAGCAGAACGGCCAGACGGTCGCCCAGCTGATGCTGGTCATGGGCACCAACGCGAGCGGTCTGGAGTTCGACGACTGGAGCGAACACCTAAACTATGCCGTCACCTTGCAGTCGCAGCTGAATGCCGACCATCCGGGGCTGATGCGCTCGATCAACCTGCGCAAGCAACGCTTCAACCTGCATCTGACCACCGGTTCCATGCTGCTCGAAGTCGGCTCGTCGGGCAATACCTTGCAGGAAGCGCTGGCATCCGTCCGCCTGTTCGGGGATACGCTGGCCACCTATCTGGGCGCGCCCAAATCCTGAATAATTCGCGCTCCTTTGGAGAACCTACCTCCAAAGGAGCGATTTTTTATGCCTGTCCTCAAACTTACGTGCTCGCTGCGCGAAAATCTCGCGGCGATGCAAGCACTCTTTCAGGGCGACAATACCTTGGTCACCCGCGAAACCGAAAGCCCTTCCGGGCTGCGCTGCGCGGTGTTTTTTATCGACGGTATGGTCAACAATCTGGCCATCAACCAGAGCATCATCCGCCCGCTCGTGGCCTATGAGCATCCCACAGCGGATGCCGACCTGCTCGCGCACACGGTCATCCAGATCAACGACAGCAAGGTCGTGCCCGATCCACAGCAGATGCTCTCGGCGCTGCTTTACGGCGATACGGTCATTTTCACCGAGGGCGACGCCCGCCCGGTGGTGGTCAACACCAAGGGCTTTTCGGTGCGTTCGGCGACCGAACCGGACAACGAGCGCGTGCTGCGCGGCCCGCGCGAGGGCTTCACCGAGGCGTTTATGCCCAATCTAGCGCTCATCCGGCGGCGGCTCAACGACCCGCGGCTCAAATTTTCCTTTTCCCGCATGGCCGGGCGCACCAATACGGTGGTCTGCCTGTGTTATCTCGAAGGCGTGACTGAAACTGGTCTGGTGGAGGAAACCCGCCGCCGCTTGAGCACCCTGTCGCTCGACGGCATCCTGGACGCCAACTATATCTCGGAAACCATCCGCGACGGGCGGTTCTCCCCCTTCCCCACCCTGGGCACGACCGAGCGGCCCGATGTGGTCGTGGCCCGTCTGCTCGAAGGGCGGCTGGCCATTCTGGTCGACGGCACCCCGGTCGCGCTGACCGCGCCCTGCATCTTGCAGGAATGCTTGCAGGCCAACGATGACTACTATCTGCCCACGCCCCAGGCCGGATTGGCGCGTGTGCTGCGCTCGGTCGGTTTTTTGCTGTCCATCGCCGTCCCGGCGCTCTATGTGGCGCTGCTCTATTACCACGCCGAGCTGTTCCCCACCCGCATGCTGCTGGCCATCGCCGCGGCGCAGAAGGGCGTCCCCCTGCCGCCCCTGTGGGAGATCTTCACCCTTTTGATTGTGTTTGAAATTTTGAAAGAGGCCGGGACGCGCACGCCGGGCGTCATCGGCTCGACCATGTCGATCGTGGGCGGCCTGGTGCTCGGTCAATCGGCGGTCACAGCGCGGCTGATCTCGGCCCCTGCCATCATCATTGTCGCGGTTGCGGCCGTGACCGGACTGGCTTCCCCCAAATTGCAGGCCGCGGCGCTGACGCTGCGCTTTTTGCTGCTGTTGTCGGCCGCCTTTTTCGGGCTATATGGGTTGGTATTTGGCTTGTCGCTAGTGCTGCTGCACCTGTGCGCCCTGCATTCGTTTGGCACACCGTATCTACTCAATCTGCTGCCCCGCGTGCATGCGCACACCGAAGACCGCTGGTGGCGCGTGAGCTGGCGGAAGATGCACAGCCGCCGTTTTCTAGCGCGAAAGGAGAAGCCATGAGACGGTATCTTGCTTTGCTGCCCCTGTTCTGCCTGCTGAGCGGCTGTTATGCGGACGGCAACCACCGGGTGGAGATTAACCAGGACGCCGGACAGATTTTGCCCGTGTCGGCGCTGGCCATCGACCAAGTCGATGGCGGCTACGAGATGATCGTGGAGAGCATCCGGCAGGACAGCCTGGATGGCGACGCCCAGCCGGCCTATTTCATCGTGGAAGCGGCCGATTTTGACGCACTGTTCGACCGCGCAGATAAGCTGCTGGCCAGCCGCCTGTACCTGAGCCATGCCCAGGTCATTGTCGTCAGCGCGCCACTCGCGCAAAGCGATCTGCCCGCCCTGGTCGAAAGCCTGCTGGCCCGGCCGGACGCCCGTCTAACGCTGCGCATCGCGGTGGCACAGGACGCTACCCCCAACCAGATTTTGCGCGCCGAATCGATCACCGACGGCATCCCCGGCTTGGCGCTGGCCGCACTGCTCGATGAGCGCGCGCGCGACGGCACCCTGGCCGACAGTCCGCTGTTCCGCATTCTGGACTGGCAGGCCAGCGGACAGGCTTTTCTCCTGCCCGTGCTCACGCCCAACCTGGACGGGCACACCGCTCCGGGCGGCAGCATCGAGATCTTTCCGGGAGGTGATGCCCATGCGTGATACCGTTTTCCCGCGCTGGCAGGGCGCTTTTTTGGCCATTTTCCTGCTGGCGGGCAGCTTTTATGTACCTGTCACCCCGGAAGCCATCTGGTCGATCGTCTGGGGAACGCTGCTGGCTGCGGCGGTCGTGTTCCTGTATCTCCAGGGTCTGCGGCTCTGCCATGCGCGGGATTTTGAAAGCCTGTGCCGCGCCCACCTGCCCCGGCCGGTGCAGGTCGTGCTGTTTGCCGCGGTCGGGCTTTGTGCGCTGGCCGCCATCGGGCAATCGCTCGTCCGCCTGTCCGGCTTCTGGGGGGCAACCGCCTTCCCCGGCCTGCCGCGCTGGGTGACCGCCGCCGTGCTGCTTGCCGTGGGCTGGTGCGCCGGGCGGCGCGGCCGCACCGCGGTCGCCATGTGGGCCTATCCGACCGTATTCGTCATTTCGCTGACGCTGGCCGCGTCGCTGCTGATCACCCTGCCCGATTGCTCGCCCTCCTATTTTCTGCAAGCCGTGCGGCGCATCAGCCCGCCGGGCGACCCGGCCTGGCAGTTTGTTCCCCTGCTGCTGCCGCTTCTGCTTTGCACCCAGACCCGCCGCCTGCCGGCCACCCACGCGTGTACGCGGGGTGTGCTGCTGGGCGGCGGCGGACTGGTCTTACTCGCGCTGCGTGCCTGGCTGGTGTTGGGGGCGGGTGCCCAACGCCTGCCCTATCCGGCCTTTTCGGCGGCTGGCCTGTTCTCGGTCGGGGATTTCTTGCAGCGCGGCGAAGTGGTCTTTGGCTGCGCGCTGGCGCTGTGCGAAGCCGTGCGGGTGGCGCTGCTGGTCACGCTGGCCTATGAAATGGGCCGCGCCATGAAAAAAGACCGGTCCACCACCCCAAAGGGCAGCGAACCGGTCCAAAAATCTTAGTTTTTCAAGCTGTGGATGGGCGCCGGGATGCGTCCGCCGCGGTGGATAAACTTGGCGGGCGAATGGGTGGATACCGGCATGATGGGCGCCGAACCCAGCAGGCCGCCGAACTCGACGCTGTCGCCGACCGTCTTGCCGATGGCCGGGATAACGCGCACGGCTGTGGTCTTGGTGTTGACCACACCGATGGCGATTTCGTCGGCGATGAGGCCCGAGATGACCTCGGCCGAGGTGTCGCCCGGCACAGCGACCATATCGATGCCGACCGAGCAAACGGCGGTCATGGCTTCCAGCTTTTCCATGCTCAGCACACCGGCACGCACGGCCGCAATCATGCCCTCGTCCTCGGACACCGGGATGAACGCGCCCGACAGGCCGCCGACATTGGACGACGCCATGACGCCGCCCTTCTTGACCGCGTCGTTGAGCATGGCCAGAATGGCGGTCGTGCCGCAGCAGCCGCAGGTTTCCAGGCCGACTTCCTCCAGAATGCGGGCCACCGAGTCGCCGACCGCCGGAGTCGGAGCCAGCGACAGGTCGACGATGCCGAACGGCACGCCCAGGCGCTCGCTCGCAATCGAGCCGACCAGCTGACCCATACGGGTGATCTTGAAAGCGGTTTTTTTGATGATCTCGGCCACTTCGCCGATCGAGCAGTCGCCTGCGCGGCGGATGGCAGCCTGCACCACGCCCGGACCGGATACACCGACGTTCAGCACGGTTTCCGGCTCGCCGATGCCGTGGAACGCGCCTGCCATGAACGGGTTATCGTCCACCGCGTTGGCGAACACGACCAGCTTGGCACAGCCCATGGACTGGTTATCCTTGGTCATCTCGGCGGTCGCCTTGATGATGTGGCCCATCAGGCTGATGGCATCCAGGTTGATGCCCGCCTTGGTGGACGCCACATTGACCGACGAGCAGACGTTGTTGGTCACCGCCAGGGCTTCCGGGATGGAGTTTAACAGCACTTCGTCGCCCTTGGCAAAGCCCTTCTGCACCAGAGCGGAAAAGCCGCCGATGAAGTTGACGCCCGTGGCCGCTGCCGCGCGGTCAAGCGCCTGCGCGATGGGCACATAGCTGAGCGCCGAGGTGGTCGCGCCGACCATTGCGATGGGTGTGACCGAAATGCGCTTGTGGATAATCGGAATGCCCAGCTCGCGCTCAATCGATTCGCCGGTTGCCACCAGCTTTTCGGCGCGGCGGGTGATCTTATCGTAAATCTTGTCGCAGAGCACATGGATATCGTCTGAGGCCAGATCGCGCAGCGAAATGCCCATGGTAATGGTACGGATGTCCAGATGCTCCTCCTCGATCATTTTGATGGTTTCGAGGATGTCGCGGGTGTTAATCATTGCCACTGTTCTGTTCCCCCATTAAATTCGATGCATGGCGTTGAAGATGTCCTCATGCATGGTGTGGATCTTCATGCCAAGCGCTTCGCCGTCCTTGTCGAGCAGGTCGGCCAGGGTGGTGAAATCGACCGTGCACTTGTCGATGCCCACCAGCATGACCATGGCGAACATGTCCTCCATGACGTTCTGCGAGATATCGACGATGTTCACGTCGTGCTGATACAGGGTATCGGAAATCTTGGCGATGATCCCGGTGCGGTCTTTGCCGACCACGGTGATGACTGCGCGCATAAATGTTACCTCCAAAGCATTGAAAAAATCTATTCTTCTGCCGACAAAACGTCGGTCAAAATCGGGTTAGAAACCAAAAATCCGGACTCGGTCAAGCGCCAGCGCCCGGCCTGCTGCGTGGCAAGTCCCGGCTTCTCATAGCGCGCGAGCACGCGCGCAAAGGGCGCAAAGGACTGCCCGAAGCGGGTTTCAAATTCTTCCGGCGACACGCCGTCCGACGTGCGCAGGGCGAGCATCAGGTATTCGAGCGCCGGGGAAAAGCCCTCCACGTCCTCCTCGGCCGTGGGTGGCACGCCGCGCACAAAGTCCCCCACGCTGCGGCCATAGGCAAACCGCCTGCCCCTTAGCAGCGAATGGGCCGACGGCCCAAGCCCCAAATATTCGGACAAATCCCAGTACCGGGCATTGTGGCGGGCGCGGAAGCCCGGTCTGGCCCAGTTGGAAATCTCGTAATGCTCAAATCCCTCGCGTTCGAGCAGGCGGCACAGGGACATATACATATCGGCCTGCGCATCCTCGTCCGGCAGGGCGGGATGTTCCAAAAAAAGTGGCGTGCCCTCCTCGAGTTTGAGGGCATAAACCGACAGATGGGTGGGGTTTAAATCCAGCAGCGCCCGGGTCGACTGCAAAAGCCGCTGCTCGGTCTGGCCGGGCAGGCCGTACATCAGATCGAGCGACAGGTTGGAAAACCCGGCTGCCTGCGCCCGCCGGATGGCATCCACCGCCTGTGCAAAACTGTGTCGCCGGCCAAGCCGGCGCAGCTCGCCCTCGTCGGCCGACTGCACACCGACCGACAGGCGGTTGACGCCTGCCTTGTGCAGGGCATCCAGCAAAGAGTCGTCCATGCTGTCCGGGTTGCACTCGACCGTAATCTCGGCGTCCGGTGTGATCGTAAACGCCGCCCGCGCGGTATCCAGCACGTGCCGGAGCCGCGAGCCGCCCAAAAGCGAGGGCGTGCCGCCGCCAAAATAGACGGTATCGACTGTATAGTCCGCGCACGTTTTTCCCCAGTCCCGGATGCTACGGCACAGGGCCTCGGTGTAGGCTTTCATTTGATCGTCCCCAGCCGCAAACGAATAAAAATCGCAGTAGCGGCACTTGGACGCGCAGAACGGCACGTGCAGATACAGCCCCAGTGTCTTTGTCATTCTTCGTCCAGCTTGAGGACGGCCATAAAGGCCTCGGTCGGCACCTGAACGGTACCCAGCGAGCGCATCTTCTTCTTGCCTTCCTTCTGCTTTTCGAGCAGCTTCTTTTTACGGGTGATGTCGCCGCCGTAGCACTTGGCCAGCACGTCCTTGCGCATGGCCTTGACCGTTTCGCGGGCAATCACCTTGCCGCCGATAGCAGCCTGGATGGGCACTTCAAACAGCTGGCGCGGGATGTTCTCCTTGAGCTTTTCGCAGATGCGCCGCGCGCGGCCATAGGCCTTTTCGCGGTGCACGATGAACGAGAGCGCATCCACCTGGTCGCCATTGAGCAGCATATCCACCTTGACCAGGTCGCTCGCACGGTAATCGAGGAACTCGTAGTCGAGCGACGCATAGCCCTTGGTACGCGCCTTCAAAGCGTCGAAAAAGTCATAAATGATCTCATTGATCGGCATTTCATAATGCAGTTCGACCAGATTGGCGTCCAGATACTGCATATCCTTAAATACGCCGCGGCGCTCCTGGCACATGGGCATAATGTTGCCGACAAATTCGTTGGGCGTCATGATGGACGCCTTGACGAACGGCTCGCGCGCCTCGGTGATGACCGCCGGGTCGGGATAGTCGTGCGGATTGTCGCAATAGACGGTCGTGCCGTCGGCCTTGACGATCTCATAGACTACGCTTGGCAACGTGGTGACCAAATCCAAATCAAACTCGCGCTCCAAGCGCTCCTGGATGATCTCCATGTGCAGCATGCCGAGGAAGCCGCAGCGAAAACCAAAGCCGAGCGCCACCGAGCTTTCGGGCTCAAAGGACAGTGCGGCATCGTTTAATTGCAGCTTTTCCAGCGCGTCACGCAGGTCGGGATATTTGGAACCGTCCTGGGTATAAATGCCGCAGAACACCATCGGCCGCGCCGGACGGTAACCGGGCAGGGCTTCGGCGGTCGGGTTGGCCGCTTCGGTGACCGTGTCGCCCACGTGGGTGTCGGATACATTCTTAATCGACGCCGTAAAATAGCCGACTTCGCCGGCATACAGCCCCTTCTGGGGCGACAGGCCGAGCGGCTCCATATAGCCGCATTCGATAACCTGGAACTCGGCGCCGGTGGCCATCATCTTGACCTTCATGCCCGGCTCGATGTGGCCGTCCATCAGGCGCATATAAACGATGACGCCTTTATAGGGGTCGTACTGGCTGTCGAAGATGAGCGCCTTGAGCGGCGCATCCGCATCGCCTGTGGGGGCGGGCACATTGGCCACAATGTCCTCGAGCACGGCGTGGATGTTGATGCCCATTTTGGCCGAGATCTCGGGTGCATCCATGGCCGGGACACCGATGATGTCCTCGATCTCCTGCTTGACGCGCGGCGCGTCGGCAGCGGGCAGGTCAATCTTGTTGATGACCGGCAACACTTCCAGTCCGGCGTCGATGGCCAGATACGTGTTGCCGAGCGTCTGGGCTTCGATGCCCTGGGCAGCGTCCACGACCAGCAGTGCGCCTTCGCACGCGGCCAGCGAACGGGATACTTCATAGTTAAAGTCCACATGGCCCGGGGTGTCGATGAGGTTCATATGATAGGTTTCCCCATCGTCGGCCTTGTACTCCATGCGCACCGCGCGCGCCTTGATGGTGATGCCGCGTTCGCGCTCCAAGTCCATGTTGTCGAGCAGCTGCTCCTCCATCTCGCGCTGCGAAACCGCTTCACACTGTTCGAGCAGGCGGTCGGCCAGGGTGGATTTGCCGTGGTCGATGTGGGC
>JAUMSA010000341.1 GCA_031293105.1 Butyricicoccus sp.
GTTACCTGCTCGGTGACCGGATGCTCGACCTGGATGCGGGTATTCATCTCGCAGAAATAGCAGTTCTTGTCTTCATCGGCCAGAAATTCAACCGTACCCGCGCCGCGGTATCCGACCTCGCGCGCCAGATTGACGGCTGCCGTGCAAATCCGGGTGCGGAAATCGTCGTCTGCAAAGCTGGACGGCGCTTCTTCAATCAACTTCTGATGCCGTCGCTGAATCGAGCATTCACGCTCAAATAAGTGCACGACATTGCCGAAATTATCGCCCAATACCTGCACTTCGATATGGCGCGGATTGTGGACATACCGCTCCAAATACAGCCGGCCATCGCCAAAATTTGCTTGGGCCTCGCTGCTGGCCGCGTCATAGGCTGCCTTGAGTTCGGAGGCGTTAAACGCCACGCGAATGCCTTTGCCGCCGCCGCCCGCGGCTGCCTTGCACATGATCGGGAACCCGATACGCGCCGCTTCCCGCTCGGCCTCGGTATAGCTGGCCACTGCGCCGTCGGTACCCAGGGCGACCGGTACGCCCGCCCGGATGGCGGTGCGTTTGGCCTCGGCCTTGTCGCCCATGCGGCGAATGGTTTCCGGCTTGGGGCCGATAAAGGCCAAGCCATTCTCGGTCACCAGTTCGGCAAACTCGGCGTTTTCCGACAGGAAGCCAAATCCCGGATGGATGGCCTGTGCGCCGCTGGCCAAGGCTGCCGAAATTATATTCTGCATGTTGAGATAACTGTCGCGTGCAGGCGCAGGACCGATGCAGATGGCCTCATCCGCGATCTGCGCATGCAGCGCATCGCGGTCCGCCTCGGAATAGACCGCCACCGCAATCACACCCAGATCCCGGCACGCCTGAATGACGCGCACCGCGATCTCGCCACGGTTGGCGATCAGGACTTTACGAAACATGTTCTGCCCCCTGCCTTAATCGATGACCATACACTTGATCTCAGCCTCGGCGGCCTTCTGGTCGCCCACATAAGCCACGCCCTCGGCAACCGCCATGGGGCCGCGCCGCTTGACAAAGCGGATCTCCATGCGCAGCGTATCGCCCGGCTTGGCCATGGCACGGAACTTGGCCTTGTCAATGCCCGTGTAGACCGCGGTCTTACCCTGGAATTCCGGGATGCTCAGCAGCGCAACACCGCCGACCTGTGCCAGAGCTTCCAGACGAAATACGGCCGGCATAATCGGGTTTCCTGGGAAATGGCCCTGAAAGAAGAATTCATCGCCGGTCAGATGTAGCGTACCGACCGCATGCTCGTCATCCATTTCAATAATCTCATCGACCAGCAACATCGGCGGACGGTGCGGCAGGATCTCCATGATCTGTTCTTTTGTCAACATATCGGTTCCTCCTTACGAGATCACAACCAGCGTCTGGCCATATTCGACCATATCACCCGCCTGCGCCAGGATACGGCTGACCGTACCGTCGCAGGGCGCTTCGATCTCGTTCATGGTCTTCATCGCCTCGATGATAAACAGGGTATCGCCCTTCTTAACGGTCTGACCGACTTCGATGTACGGCGGCTCATCCGGGGACGGGGACGCGTAGAAGGTGCCCACCAGCGGAGCGGTCACCTTGGTACCCGGAATGTCATCTTCCGCCGCCGGAGCCGGAGCGTCCGCAGCTGCCGGAGCCGCAGCGGGTGCTGCGGCAACAGGGGCTGCCGCCACTGGAGCCACTGGTGCGGGCGCCTTGGCCTTGAGCTTGATTTTGATATCCTTGGTTTCCAATACAACCTCGCCCAGACCGCTGGCCTTGAGCGCGTCCATCAGTTCGACGGTAATCTGCTTGATTTCATTGAGTTCCATGCTTACACCTTCTTAAACAGGACGGTCGCATTATGGCCGCCAAAGCCCAGCGAGTTGGAGATTGCCACATTGACCGGCATTTCGACGGCTTTATTGGGCGTGATGTCCAGATCGCATTCCGGGTCGGGCTCCTGATAGCCGATGGTCGGCGGAATGATGCCGTCCCGAATCGCGCAGACACAGGCAATCGCTTCGACCGCTGCCGCGCCACCGAGCAAGTGGCCAGTCATCGACTTGGTCGAAGAAATCTTGACCTTGTAAGCCTGGTCGCCAAATGCCTTCTTGATAGCAATGGTTTCGTATTTTTCATTGAGCGGCGTCGAAGTGCCATGCGCGTTGATGTAATCCACATCGGCCGGGGTCAGACCCGCGTCAGTGATCGCGCTCAGGATGGCATGCGCTGCCGCGTCGCCGTCCGGGGCCGGGCTGGTGATGTGGTAAGCGTCGCCCGATGCACCATAGCCCGCCACTTCGGCCAGGATGGTCGCGCCGCGCGCCTGGGCATGCGACAGGCTTTCGAGTACCAGACAGCCAGCGCCTTCGCCCATGACAAAGCCCGAGCGGCGTGCATCAAACGGAATGGATGCACAGGCCGGGTCCTCGCCCATGTGTACGGCCTTCATATTCTGGAAACCGGCCATCGAGATCGGAATAATGCCATTCTCGGTGCCGCCGCACAGTACGACATCCTGATAGCCATGGCGAATGGCGCGCATGGCTTCGCCAATCGAATGGTTACCGGTTGCACAGGCCGAAACCGGGCAGAAGTTTTCGCCCTTAAATCCAAAACGCATCGAAATGTACGCAGCCGCCATGTTGGCAATCATCTCCGGGATGCACAGCGGCGATACCCGGCTCGGTCCCTTTTCGTTGAGTTTGGGAATTTCCTGCTCGGCAACGTGCAGGCCACCTACACCCGAACCAAAGATCACGCCCGTGCGGTAGGGGTCAAAGTTCCCTTCCTTCAGACCAGCCTGATCGACAGCCTGCTGCGCGGCCGCCAAAGCAAAGTGGCAGTTCAAATCCATGCGGCGTGCTTCCCGCTTATCCACATACTGGGTTACGTCAAAATCCTTGACCTCGGCCGCGAGTTTTACCTTAAAATCGCTCACATCAAACTTGGTAATCGGCCCAATGCCGCACTTACCATTCTTGAGCGAGTCCCAAAAGCTGGCGACATCGTTGCCCACCGGGGTGATGGCGCCCATGCCCGTGATAACTACTCTTTCCATCCGGAATCAAACCTCCCCTTAAATCATGCCGCCGTCAACGACCAGCGTCTGGCTGGTGATGAACGAGGCCTCATCCGAAGCCAGGAATGCAACCGCTGCTGCGATTTCTTCCGGCTTGCCGAAGCGGCCGAGCGCGATCTGCTTTTTTGCCCCTTCTTTCAGATCATCCGCCAGATTTGCGGTCATATCGGTGTCGATAAAGCCGGGCGCAACCGCGTTGACCGTAATGCCGCGCGCACCGAGTTCCTTGGCCGCGGTCTTGGTCATACCGATCAGGCCAGCCTTGGCTGCGCAGTAATTGATCTGTCCGAAGTTACCGACCATACCCGAAATGGACGAAATATTGATAATCCGGCCCTTCTTGGCGCGCATCATCATGGCGCCGCAAAGCTGGAGCATATTGTAAGCGCCCTTGAGGTTGATGCGGATGACATCGTCAAACTGCTCTTCCTTCATACGCACCATCAGGCCGTCGCGGGTGATGCCCGCGTTGTTTACCAGAATGTACGGCACACCCATCTTTTCCTTGATCTCGGCCAGCGCCTTTTCGCAGGCCGCATGGTCGGATACATCCCACTGCATGGCAATGGCATGGACGCCCAGTGCGCGGCACTCTTCGGCCACTTTTTCGGCTTTGTCCACCGAAGATGCGCAGTTTACCACGATATCATGGCCCGCCTGCGCCAGACGGTGCGCGATCGCTGCGCCAATGCCGCGCGAACCGCCCGTTACGATAGCAATACCCATTTTATTACTCCTTACTCAAAACGGCGATACGCCGACTTCAACAATTCTTCTGCCTGTGCGGTCATGCTTTGCAGAACCTCGGCACACGGATGCAGCTCCTTGAGCATGCCTGCAATCTGACCGGACATAAAGGTGCCTTCTTCGTAGTTGCCGTCCTGCACGGCCTTACGCAGCGAACCAGCGGTCGCGGCCTCCAGCTCTTCGAGCGACTGCTCGGTGTTGATCTTCTCGAGCTCCAGGCACTTGCGGGCCATCGGGGTCTTAAGCGAGCGCACCGGATGGCCGGACGGACGGCCGGTCACAACCGTCGAAATATCGGTAGCCTTGAGCACCAGCTCCTTATACTTGTCCGCAATCTGGCATTCCGGGGTAGCCAGGAATACCGTGCCGCACTGCACGCCTTCGGCGCCGAGCAGCAGCGCTGCCGCCATACCGCGGCCGTCTGCAATGCCGCCTGCGGCGATAACCGGAATGTCCACCGCATCCACAACCTGGGGCACCAGCGGCATCGTGGTCAGCTCACCGATGTGGCCGCCGCCTTCCATGCCTTCTGCAATAACCGCATCCGCACCTGCACGCGCCATGCGCTTGGCCAGTGCAACCGATGCTACGACCGGCATGACTTTGATGCCAGCTTCCTTCCAGGAAGCCATGTACTTGCCCGGATTGCCTGCGCCCGTGGTCAGCACTTCGATTTTCTCATCGATTGCCAGCTGAGCCAGATCGTCGGCATTCGGGCTGAGCAGCATAATATTCAGGCCCAGCGGCTTGTCGGTCAGCTCGCGTGCCTTGTGGATTTCGTCCCGGATGACGTCAACCGGTGCTGCGCCGCCCGCAATGATACCCAAGCCGCCTGCCGAAGAAACCGCAGCAGCCAGATGATGCTCGGCAATCCAAGCCATCGCGCCCTGCACGATCGGATATTGAATGCCCAGCAGTTCGGTGATTTTGGTTTTCATAATCGTTTTGCCCCTCTCGTTTACAGTTTGATCACAATGGCCCCATAGGTCAGGCCGCCGCCAAATCCGCTGACGACGATGGTCTGCCCGGGTTTGAGCAGTCCTTTTTCCTTCATCTCAGCCAGACACAGCGGAATGGAGGCAGAGGATGTATTGCCAAACCGGTCAATGTTGACATAGACCTTTTCGGAGTCCAGGCCATACCGGTCTGTTACCATTTTTAAAATACGCAGATTTGCCTGATGCAGCACGAACCAATCGATGTCCCCGGCTTCGAGTCCGGCGCGGCTCAACGCGTTGTCGATCGACTCGGGTACCGCGGTCGCGGTAAAGCGGAACACATCGCTGCCCGCCATCTTCAAAAAGCGATAGTTCGGTTCAATCGTACGATCGCCCGTCAACGGATCTGCCTCGGTAGGCATCGCGCCTGCAAACAGCGACTGGCCCAGCGAACCTTCGGCACGCATGTACGTCGACAAAATGCCGCACGGCTCCTCGCTGGCCGTGTACAATACAGCGCCCGCACCATCTCCAAACAATACACAGGTCGAGCGGTCGGTGTAGTCGGTGATGCCGCTCAGGCGCTCGGCTGAAACTACGAGCACATTCTTGGCCTTGCCAGAACGGATGTAGCTATCCGCCACATCGGACGCGTAAACAAATCCCGAACAGGCCGCGTTGAGGTCTACCGCCGCCGCATGGCTGGCACCCAGCTTGTCCTGCAACACGCAGGAAACCGCCGGGGTCAGGCTGTCCGGTGTGACCGTGCTGACCAAGATGAGGTCGAGTTCTTCGCCCTGCATCCCGGCATCGGCCAAAGCCGCCTGCGCAGCCGCCAGACCCATTTCCCAGGTCGCCGTGTTCATGGCAATGCGCCGCTCCCGGATGCCGGTGCGCTTGACAATCCATTCATCGCTGGTATCCACCAGTTCTTCGAGCCGGCTGTTGGTCAGCCGGAATTCGGGTATATAC
>JAUMSA010000105.1 GCA_031293105.1 Butyricicoccus sp.
GGGTGAAATGTTATGTGCCATACATCCTCCTTGAATAGGCGAAAGGCGCGCCGTCAGGCACGCCTTTCTGCAAACATGTCAGAAATTAATAGTAATTGAGCGGATTTACCGTGGAACCATTGACATAGACCTCAAAATGCAGATGCGGTCCCGTCGAGTTGCCGGTAGAGCCGACCGTACCGATTTGCTGACCTGCCGACACGGTTTCGCCGACCGAAACATAGCGGGAAGTCTGATGCGCGTAGGCCGTCATCAGGCCGCCGCCATGGCTGATAACCGTATAGTTGCCGTAGGACGAGGAGTAATAGCTCTGCACCACGGTGCCCGAAGCGGCTGCCAGAACCGGGCTGCCGCTCGGTGCAGAAATATCCAGTCCCTTATGGAACTTACGGGTGCCATAAATCGGGTGAATACGCCAGCCATAGCTGCTGGTATTGGCAGTGCCAGACGGCGCCGGCCATACCGAAAGCCCGCCGCTGCCCGTATAGGAAACCGAACCGCCGCTACTGCCGCTGCTGCCCGAGTTGCCGCTGCTCGAGGACTGATTCTTCTTGGCTTCTTCGGCAGCCTTACGCGCCGCTTCTGCCTCCTTACGGGAGAGTTCCTCGATCTCGGCGTTGATGGCATCCTGCTCAGCAGACAGAGCCTCGTATTCGCTCTTGCTCTTATCGTAGTTGCTTTCCAGTTCATCGGACAGGGCCTGCACTTCTTCGCGCTGGCTGTCCAGATCGTCGTATTTGCTTTCCAGGGATTCCTTGTAGTCCTCCTGGTCCTGCTTGTCCTGCTCGTATTCCGCCTTGGCGGTTTCCAGCTTGGTCTTGGCTTCCTTGTAGTCCTCGACGATCTTCTTATCATTGTCCATGATCTCGCTAACCGTCTCCATGCGCGACAGCATCTCGCCGAAGCTGCGCGAGCCAAAGAGGACGTCTAAGTAACCGATTTCGTTGCCGTTTTCATACATGACACGCATGCGGGTCTCAAACAGCTCGGTCTTTTCGTCCAGTTCCTTCTGGGCGACTTCGATCTCTTTTTCCTTGGTTTCGATCTCATCGTCCAGGCGGTCGATCACCTCTTCGGTGGCCGTAATATCTTCCTGCGTCAGGTTGAGCTGGTCTTGCAGGGCCTGCAACTTCTGTGTCGTGCTGCCCATCTGCCCTTCCAGATCATCCAGAACCGCTTGAATTTCTTCCTTCTGCTTGTCAATCGAAGATAGCTGCGTTTTCAGGTCGGATACCGAAGCAGCCTGTGCCGTACCGATGGCCGACAGCAGGCTTCCTGCCGCCAAGGTGACCACCAGAATAATGGCAATCACAGCCGCAATGGTACGAATCGCTCGTTTGCTTAGCATAAATTCTCCTTTCCCAAAGTTAAACATCCAAGAACCGGCGCATGGACAGAATCGCGCCGCCCACGCCGATGATTACACCCGAACCCAGGAAGATGGCAACCAGCATCCATCCGAATTCGTGAAATTCCGCCATGGTAAAGGCCGGGATTGCGCCGGTGACCGTTTTGAGCAGTTTTTCATAAATGCCCCATTCGGCAAGCGACGCAATGCCCCCCGCTACCAGCCCGAGCAGCATGCCCTCGATGACGAACGGCCAGCGGATGAACCAGTTGGTCGCGCCGACCATCTTCTCAATGGCAATCTCCTCGCGGCGGGCGAGCATGGCGAGTTTGACTGTGTTAGAAATAATGAAGATCGAGATAGCGCCCAAAGCGGCCACCAGAGTAACCGACACAATGCGGAATACCCGCTGGGCCCGAACTAGCATGTCCATCGTATCTTCATTGACGACCACCTTGGCCACACCGGCGACCTTCTTGAGTGCCGCCTCGGTCTGGTCGGCCTTGGACAGATCATCGAGCGTGATGCGGTAACCATCGCGCATAAAATTATTATCGGCGTCATAGCCGTCCAAGATGTCCTCATCATCGCCAAGCTGATCGCGCAAATCCTCCAAAGACGCTTCTTTGGATTGGAATTCTACGGTCTTGACGTTGTCGATTTTCAGCAGATCTTGCTCCATGGCGCGTGCCTCATTGGAGGTAAAATCCTCGTCTATGTACAGCATGATTTCGCTATCTGCCTGCAAATTTTTGATGTTTAGGTCAATGTTGTAGGAAATCAGCGCCATACTGCCGGTGATCAGCAGGCAGGCCAGGATGATGCTCACGGCCGCAAAGCTCATAAATCCATTGAGGAAAATGTTATGAATGCCTTCCGACCAAAAATAACTAAGACCGGTCTTGCTGTTCCGGCGCTTCGTTTTCTTCGTTTTGTTGCTCATTTTCCGTATCCCCATCCGCTTGGTTCTGATTGATTTCTTCTGCGGCTGCCACAGGCTCCGCAGGAGTGTGGTACATGCCCAGACGCTCTTGGAACCGGTTGACCAGTTCATCCAGCGACGCAAGGTCTAATTGCGGCTCGTCGACCTCTTCGACCTCGCCAGCCTCTTCGGTTGGCGGTGCCGCGATCGGAACCGTCTCCGGCTCCGGTTCTGGCATCCCGTCGTCCTGCGCGATGGGTTCGGTATCTTGTTGCTCCATCGGTTCGGTTTTGGCAATTTCCTCTTGGCCTGCCTCCTCACCGTCCACCTGTTGTTGTTCCATCTGCTCGTTTTTCTTGAGTGAGAACCGGTCAAACAGCATAGCCAGCGGCGCATTGAACATGTTGGTTTCCGGCTGGGGCTGTTCTTCTTCGTAATATTCCTCCTCGCCGTACATACCTTCTTCATAAAATTCGTCATCGGCGTAGTAACGGCCGGTGGCGTCGCTGACGATCTCGCCGCTGTCGATCATGATGACGCGCTTTTCGAACTCATCGACCAGTTCTTTTTCGTGGGTGACGATCAGGATGGTCGTACCCAGTTCATTGATCTTTTCAAACAATGTCATGAGTTCATAAGAACGCGCCGGGTCGAGGTTGCCGGTGGGCTCGTCG
>JAUMSA010000037.1 GCA_031293105.1 Butyricicoccus sp.
GGTACAATTATCCAAACTCGCCTGGGGGTGAAGCCGACACAGTCTTAAAC
This sequence comes from Butyricicoccus sp., assembly GCA_031293105.1. GTDB lineage: Bacteria > Bacillota > Clostridia > Oscillospirales > Butyricicoccaceae > Butyricicoccus_B. The sequence goes on from JAUMSA010000037.1 coordinate 51, forward strand.
TTTTTTCATTTATTTTGAAGGAGGTAAAAAAACATGAAAAAGCGATTATTGTCAGCCCTTCTGGCAGCAGCCATGGTGTTGACAATGGCACCGGCAGCGTTTGCGGTGGGTGATGCTGAAGATGCTTCCACATCTACAGATGCAATCACTCTCTCCCCTGCTAGCATCGTTCCGGCACCAATTGTCGATCACTCCTCGACAGCAGAAACCGAGCTATATGACGCGGGTTCCTATCAGGTGAAAGTCCCCGATACTCTCACAACAGATGACGACATCAATAAGATTGAGATTTCCGTTCAGAATCTTAAGGAGCATACGAACGCAAATGATGCACCCGGTTACTGGTGCGGCTTCTCTGTTGTAGCGCCGGAGAATGCAACTAAGATGAAGTATGCATTCGCTACAAGTCTGGATGAACTTGATTCGCTGAAAGAAGCTCCATTCGAAGAAAATGTGGATGATAAAGGCGGCCAGGGTATTGCTTTCTATGTAGACGCTGGCGCTAAAACCCCCAAAACTTACTGCGCAGTACAGTTCTTGACTGATGATGAGAGCTCCACTACTGGCATTGTAAAATTCCAAATGGATTTAACTGGTGTCTCTAAATATTCGCCAACTGAATCTAACACGGTTTATCCTGCAATTCTCAACGATAAAGATGGCGATCCGAGCGACCTGTACGAGAGCTATGAGGTAACTTCTTCTCCTGCGACTGATGGGGTAGTAAATGTTGCTATCCAGGCGAAGGGTCTGAAAAAGCATACCAATGCCGCGGATAAGGAAGGCTACTGGGTTGGCTTTGCACTGGCTGCTCCTGAGAACGCTACAAAGGTGAAGTATGCCTTTGCGAATAGTGAAGACACACTGACCTTGGGTGAAGCTGGAGATCTTGAGAAAAATGTCACCGCAGATGGTAAATCCGGCATTGCTTTCTATGCAGACGCCGGTGACGCAAATGCCAATACCTGGGCGAAGGTTCAGTGGGTTGGTGCTGATGATAAGTTGATTGGTCCTGAAACCACCTACCAGATGAATCTGGACGGCGTCACCATGGTTGTTGACGACCTGAAAGCAGCTACTCTGCATGACACTTCTGGGGAAATTGCGGATGAGGATTTGTATACGAGCTATACGCTTACCGCTTCGAAGACCGGTACTGCGCCGTATCAGGTAAAGATTTCCGCAGAGAATCTGCGCCCGCATCAGAATAGTAATGCATCTTACGGCGCATGGGTCGGCGTTGCCATCCCGGCACCGGCTGGCGCAACACAATTTAAGTATAGCTGGGATGATCAGGCGCTCAGCAATAGCGCCTACGGGTTGGAGCAGATTTTTGATAATGAGTGGGGCGTTGCTGCCTATGTGGACGCTTCTAAGGGAAATACGTCCTTCAATGTTCAGTGGCTGGATGGTTCGAGTAGCGTAGTTTCTACCGCCAAGTATGACATTGATGTAAGCGGTGTTCAGGTCAAGCCTGTAACCATTAGTAAGATAGCCGTAGCGGAGGCAGGCGCAGACAGCACGTTTGAGGCCTCTGAAGCTGTAATTGCTGCAGTGGAGAATAATGCTATTAAACTAACCGGTGCGGTGAACAGCGATACCACCAAGCTTCAATTAACCTTTACAACAGATGCCAACGGTTCGCTCATAAAGGAGTTTACACTGACGCAGGCCGATGGTAGCCTTACCATTACTCCAGAGACTGTTACTGTGGCTGGACAAGCATATTCGATAGACATTTCTAATCTAGCCGTATTGGCTGCCGATATTGCACCGGCGACCGGGGCTACCGCTGTTGATACGAGTAGCCTTCCGGAGAATATGTCTAAGGAAGATACTGAGGCTGTCACTGCTGCAGCCGAATCGGTTCAGGTGACTGATACCAGCTTAAACGCAGCGGCAGCGGCAGCAGCAGCATACATTACAGAGGATCAGAAGGAAGAGCTCTTAGCCTCGACGGATATTGAAAGTGCACAGCTCTATGTTCAGGCTTATCTTGCAGTAACCCCTCAAGATTATAGCGCTCAAGATAAAGTCATGCAGTTGGACATTCAGCCGATGTATCAGATTATTGCTTCGAATGCAGCTACAGCTTCCGATATCGTACTTTCTGCGGATGAGGGCAAAGTAGTAAATGCCGAAATTGTGCAAAAACCCAGCGAACTGACCGTAACAGTGGCAACTACTATTTCTGTAGGCCTGCCCGCTGGCTTTGTAGAAAACACCGACGATGCTGTGTATGTTTACCACGAGAAAGGTAACAAGACCTACGTATACAAGGCTAACGTTAGCGAAGCAGAGGGTTCTTACACCGCAACGTTTACCAACCCGCATGGCTTTAGCACGTTTACGGTAAAAACCTCTGCGGCTGCCTCGATTGATGGCACCTACTACGCTTCCTTGCAGGATGCAGTCGATGCGGTTGAAGATAATCAGACGATTACTCTGCTCGCAGACGGAACTGCTACTGTATCCAAGCCAATTACTTTCAAGGTGGATACCAACAACAAACAATATACGGCCACAATTAATCCTGGCACCGGCTATGATGTGAAGCCTGAGGTTAATGGTAATGTCACAACCTATACCGTAACAGAGAAGGACGGCGGCGGTTCGTCTTCCTCTGGCGGCGGCTCCAGCAGCTCCAGCGGTTATTCGGTCACCGTTCCCTCTGTCTCCAATGGCACGGTCAGTGTTTCCCCGAAGAACGCTGCCAAGGGTAAAACGGTTACCGTAACCGTAAAGCCCAACACCGGCTATGAACTGAGCACCCTGACCGTTACCGACAACGCAGGCGACGCCGTGACGTTGACCAAGGTCAGCGACACCGAGTATACCTTTACCATGCCGGCCAGCCGGGTAACCGTTCGCGCAACCTTTGCCCAGGTAGCCCAGCAGCCGACCGAGCCGGAGATGGCCTTTACCGATGTCGCAGCCGGTGCATACTACTATGATGCTGTGAAGTGGGCGGTAGAAGAAGGCATCACCAGCGGCACCACCGCGACTACCTTCAGCCCGAACGCTTCCTGCACCCGTGCGCAGATGGTTTCCTTCCTGTGGCGTGCAAATGGTTCGCCGAAGGCGACCGGTGCAAATCCGTTCATCGATGTAGCGGCGGATACGTATTATTATGACGCTGTTCTGTGGGCGGTTGAACAGGGCATCACCAGCGGCACGAGCGCTACGACGTTCAGCCCGAATGCAACCGTAACCCGTGCACAGACGGTTAGCTTCCTGCATCGGGAAGCTGGCTCCCCGGCAACCACGGGCGCAAACCCGTTTGCCGATGTAGCGGCAGATACGTACTATGCAGCAGCCGTACAATGGGCCGTTGCAAACAACATTACCGCAGGCACCACAGCTTCGACCTTCTCGCCGGACAGCGCCTGCACCCGCGGACAGATCGTTTCCTTCTTGTACCGCGCACAGTAATTCTTCCCGAATAACTGGAAACTCCCGTGTGACCTTCACACGGGAGTTTTTCGTATTTGTTTTGAACCATACGATTGTGTATGCCCCTTTTCGATGGTATACTAGATATAGATTCCACAGCATTTGCCTCTGTGGGAATATCGGCCGCACGGTGACCACAGGACATGAACATGTGCTTTGTGGGGGTGCGGCCGTTTTGTTTTGGCGTAGGATGCAAAACAGAAAAATCTGCACAAGAGAAGCAAAGGGGGATGTTTATGAAATTACGCAAGTTCACCGCAAGGCTCATCCTGGTATCCGGCTGCTTGACCCTGCTCTTTTCCATGGCTCCGGCGCTTGCAGCAGGCTCCTACCAATGGCCGGTGCCGGCCAGCAAAACGGTCACGCAAGCATATAAGGCCGGTTCGCACACCGGTATCGACATTGGCGGCGCGCAGGGCAGCCAAGTCGTCGCAACCAAAGCCGGAACCGTAGTCTATGTTTACACAGGCTGCGTCAACCAGAATGCCGCCAAATCGGGCAACAAGGACTGCGCCGCAGCCGGTTGCAGCCCCAACTGCGGCACCTATACCAAAAGCGGCAAAAAAATCTGCAACTGGGGGTACGGAAACGGCGTCATTATCCAGCATGCGGATGGCAGCGGTTACTCGATGTATGCCCACATGAAAACGGTCAGCGTGCGTAAGGGCGACACGGTCGCGCAGGGCGCAGCACTCGGCACGCTCGGCAGTTCGGGCTATTCCACAGGCGCACATCTGCATTTTGAGCTGACCGCTACGGTTGACAAACGAGGTACCTATTACGAACCGACCGCCCCCATTAACAGCAACACGTCCAGCATTGCCTATACCGACACGCCGCAGACCACTCCACCGGCAGCGGTATCGGTCAGCTTCTCCAAGGCGACCGACCCCAATTATACATCCAAGCAAGCGCTCAGCGATACCAATGCGGTTGTCGTGACCCAGGTGAACAAGAGCGCCGGCGTATCGGTCACGCAGATGGGGCTTTACCTCTACGACGCTTCGGGCAAACAGATCAAGCGGTATGTTGAAAACATCTCAAACGTAGGCGTGAACACCACCAAATATCACTCGTGGTACAATATCAACAGCGAGGTCGGCGTGACCCTAACGCCCGGCACAACCTACCAATACCGCTTTTTCGGTGTGTTTAACGGCGTGGAAAAGCAGGGGTCGCTGTTCTCCTTTACCACCACCGGCCAAGCGCCCATCAAACAGTTCCGCGTGACGTTTATGGTTGGGGGCTCGAGCGTGGCCATCCGCACCGTGACCCAAGGACAGGCATGTGGCGAATTGCCGGCCGTACAGTCGATTCCGGACGGCTATGTGGTCGACGGATGGTATACCGCGCAGGAAGGCGGCACCAAGGTCTCGGCTTCCACAATTTTCAGCGGCAACAGCGATGTGACCCTGTATCTCCGGCTGAAAGCGATCGAGCCGGAGCGTTACACGGTTTCTTTCTATGACAACACTTCGGGCGGAACCATCGTGGCCAGCCGGACGGTCGTCAACGGCCAGACCTATGACCTGCCTGCCGACCCGACCCGTGCGGGTTATCGCTTTACCGGGTGGTATACCGCAGACGGCCATCCGGTCACGTCTTCGACCACCGTATCCCTCCAGGCAGACCAAGCCCTGTACGCGCACTGGGAGGAACAAACCACCGTGTGGGATATCACGCTGTCCAGCTACCCGAAGGACGATCAAGGGATGGTGGAATTGAGCGACACCCAGGCCGAAGAGGGTACCTGGGTGACCATCCGTATCCGGGAGAACGAGCGGTATGCCTTTGTCGAACTGTCGGCCAAAACCGAGAGCGGCGATGCCATCCTGGTGCGGGAATATTCGGGCAAGGTTTTCCGGTTTGTCATGCCGGATGAACCGGTTCAGGTGTATGCCGAGTTTGAAGAAAAGGATACCCAATGCGACGGCGGTTCCGGCTGTCCCTCGCGAAGCATGTGGGATGTGCGCGTTTCCGATTGGTTCCATCCGGCGGTCGACTATATGGTCGAAAACGGAATGATGAACGGCACCTCGGCGACCACCTTCGCGCCGCTGGCCTCGGTGACACGCGGCATGATGGCGCAGATCCTCTACAATATGGAGGGCCTGCCTATGACCAGTTCTCCGTATTTTTCCGATGTGGCGCTGGACGCCTGGTATGCCGATGCGGTGGGCTGGGTATCCGCCTGGGACATCATGAACGGCTATGGGGACAGCCGGTTCGGCCCGGAGGATGGGGTCACCCGGGAACAAATCGCCACCATCCTGTACCAGTATGCAAGCTATAAGAATTATACACAAAGCAGCAGCGGTAATCTGTCCGCATACCGCGATGCCGGGCAGGTATCCTCCTGGGCGCAACCAGCCATGCGGTGGGCGGTCTACCATGGGTTGATCTCCGGCACCACCAGCACGACCCTCAGCCCGCAGAATATCGCGACCCGCGCCGAAGTGGCGCAGATTCTGATGACCTTCTGCGAGAATGTAGCAAAGTAATCTCCGAAAGAAAAGCCCACATCTTATCGATGTGGGCTTTTCGATGGTTCGAGCCAGTCTATTACTTCATACAGCGTTTGACAAACGGCATCGACTCGTTGGATGATTTCCGCATTGGGGATGTCCAAATCCGGTATCCAAATGGCGTGCATCCCGGCACGATAAGCGGCTTGCAAGCCTCGTCCGGAGTCCTCGAGCACCAAACAATGAGCCGGGTCAACTCCCATCCACTCGGCCGCCAGTAAAAAGCCGTCTGGCGCCGGTTTGGGAGCCGGTATTTCGGTACCGCCTACAATGGCCGAAAAATATGCGGTCAGTCCTGCCATGTCCACATATTTCTGTACGGCTGCGGTTGCAGAACCGGAAACAACCGCCGCATAAATCCCCTGTTTGCGCAGAAAATCTAATAATGTACGCAGGCCCGCTTTGCAGGGCACACCATGAGCGGAAAATTGATCGTGCATTTTCTGACGCACCTCGCCCCAGCACTCGGCAAAAGAAAAATGCGGATCCTGTGTCGCAAAGGCCTGTTTAAAAATCTGTGCACTGACCGCAAAATTTGCGCCACACATTTGCCGCTTCATATCCAGAGTAAAGTCCAAGCCGCGTACACTGCATACCGCCCGCAGCATTTCATAGGCAACCCGTTCGGTGTCAAACATCAAGCCGTCCATATCGAAAAGAACTGCGTCGATGCCTGTATGCCCCCTTACCATTTGGTTCACGGTAGCAAGTCGCTGACCTGCTTGGTGCCAAAGGTCTGTGTCCAAACCGTATCAAATCCCTGCACCGATTGCGTCGTAGACGGGTGCGCAATCAGTGCCTCAAACAACTCCGGGGCAAGGGTCACGCCGTGGCAACCTGCAACCGCCAGTCTCTTGATCTGGTCAACCGTACGGAAGCTGGCTCCCAATACCCGGCAAGCATAGCCGCCATGGCGGAAGGCCTGCACCATATCTGCCACACAGCCTACGCCGTCAGCACCCAAATTATCAATATGGCTGACGTAGGGAGCCACATAGTCCGCCCCTGCCTTGGCGGCAACCAGCGCCTGCATGAGCGAATGCACCACGGTCACAGTGACCGGAATGCCGGCAGCTTTGCACAAACGTACCGCCCGATACCCTTCCTTGGTTGCCGGAATCTTAACGATAAAGTTCTTTCCATAATACGTCTGCAAGGCCTTGGCCTGTTCCAGCATCTGCTCCGCCGTCTGGCCGGTCACCTGGAAAAAGATTTTCTGGTTGTTTTGCTGTATATAGGCGCGATACTCGGCCATACATCCGGTATCCGAGCCCGCTGCCTTGGACAGCAACTTGGGGTTGGTGGTAAATCCGTCGATGGGAAAATAGGCGTCAATCGCCCGGATGGCCTCCAAATCGGCAGTATCTACATAAAGTTCCATAGGTTTACCTCCTCAACAAATCGGCTTATTGAAAGCGTTCTAAAATCGAAAATGCCTGCTCTGCATCCTCGGCCGCACACAGAGCCTGGCGAGCTGCCGCATCATGGCTGAGCGCCAGGATGTTTTCCAGGATGTGCAGGTGCTTTTGCTGGTCGGGAGAGGACAACACAAACAAAAAGCGAATCCCAGTCCGCCCCAGAATGGTCAGGCCCTGCCGATAGATGCTCAAGGTCAAACCGAGCCGTTTGGCGCCATCTTTGGGGCGGGCATGGGCGATGGCGATGTCATCGCTGATGACAAAATACGGCCCATGGGTGCGGCCCAATTCCAGCATGGTTTGGATGTAGCGCGGCTCAATGCTTCCGCTGTCGTGCAGCGGCGCGGCGGTCATGCGGACTTCTTGCTCCCAGTCGTCGGCCGGGCCATCCACAAACCGGATGCCGCAGTTCTGCAAGGTGTGATACAAATCCGCCGGGGTGTTTTCCGGGATATGCATCAGCGTACCTTCGGCATTGAGATAATGGTTGAGTTCTTCGCGGATGCGCACATAGGTCGTATCGTCGACATTGCGGCGCACGATGCGCAGCAGCACTTTGAGCTGAAAGCTGCCCAGGCTGGAGTCGATGTCGAGCAACGTCATCAGCGTTGCAATATTGGCGACATCCTCGTCGGTCAGGATGGGATGCACACGAATGACCGGATACCGACAATCGAAAGAAACGGTCGAAATGACAAAGTCGATCGGCCGGTCGGCTGGATAGGCATTGATCTCCCCGACGCGTACGACATCTTCGACAATGATATTGTCAAATTTGGTCTCCACTTCGGCGCGCAGAAGCTGGGCGCTGGTGGTGATGCTTGGACAGGTGAGCAGCACATGAGCCACTTCGGCTTTGTGGCTGGCATTGTGCATGGCCACCCCGAAATGCATGGTCAAATAGGCGATCTCATCGTCCCCCACCGGATAAGGAAAGTCAGGCATCATGCGGGTACAGCACGACTTAGTCATAGAGAACAGCTCGGGATAATTTTGCGCAATCTCCTCGCGCAGGCGATTGATATGCGGCACAGTATTGCGGTAATTGTAGCAGGACAGCTTCATGTGCATGTAGATGGCATGCAGCAACTCTTCCTTCTTTTCAAACGAAACGCAGGCGGTAATCTCAAACAGATCGATCAGCCGCTTGGCGCATTCCCAGAGTTCCAGTTCTTCGGTCCACATGCCCGCATAGGTGCTGCCATTGCTGAAATTCATCAGGCAAATGGCCAGGTAATTGCGTTCGTGCGGCTGCAAATCGGCAAAGATCGTGTTCACAGCCTGCAATTCCCGGGTCTTTTCGATCAGTTCGGCATCGACCATCTGTACCGCATTTTGGCTGGGACGCGCGCGAATCATCAGCAGCAGATACACCAGCTCCAACAGACTGTCCTCACCCACGCGCAATGACAAATCGCTGGTCAGCCGCTTCATCTTGTCCAGATAGTCGGCAATATGCTCGCGCGAGAACAAATCAAGCTGCTCCCAGTTGACCGTGCGCAGCAGGCTGGAGATGTGCAGCTGAAACACCGTACGCATCAGCAGCAGATCTCCCTGCACAAAATATCCGGCTTCCCGTGAGTTTTTCAGCTTGAGCTGATACGCTTCCAGTTCCTTCTTGACATCGTTTAAATCGGCAAATACCAGGTTGCGCGATACCGCGAACTTCTCCTGCAAGGCTTTCAGCCGCAGCGGCTGCTGCCCGGCGCAGATGGCCGCGCAGATGATATACGAGATGCGGTCCCGTTTGCTCATCGGCGTGGCCTGGCGGGATAGGTAGGCGCTGGCGGCTTCACGCTGCGCGTCGGTCAGCAGCACCCCTTCGGCAACCGTCTCCAGCTCCCCGGCTTTGAGC
>JAUMSA010000052.1 GCA_031293105.1 Butyricicoccus sp.
AAAACACCCCATTTGTTATTCAGTATACAATACTGTCTAAAAAATGGGGTGCAGTTCAAAGCGGCGGCTCTTTTTGTATTTTTTAGATGGTGAACAGGCCAAAGACCTTGGTGGCCAGCTCGGATACCAGAATGGCCAGCAGCAGGACCGGCGCAATCCAGCGCACCATGACACGGTGCAGCTTTTCGCGGTGGAACGCATTGGCGCCCTGCTTGACCTCGTCGGCAATGACCTTGGTGCCGACCACGTGACCGATGAGGATACAGGTGAGGAAGGCCACGATGGGCATGAGAACCGAGTTGGACAGGAAATCGAAGAAGTCCAGGAACTGCATGCCGATGATCGTGATGCCAGCCCACGGGCCATAGCCCAGGCAGGACGGAATGCCGACCAGCAGCACGACAACCGTGACCAGAACGGTTGCGGTTGTACGCTTGAGCGGCGTCTTGTCCATAACAACCGAAACAATGGTTTCCATCAGCGAGATGGACGAGGTCAGCGCGGCAAACAGTACCAGCAGGAAGAAGACCGCACCGACAATCGTGCCAAATGCCATGGATTCAAATACCATGGGCAGGGTGACGAACATCAAGCCCGGGCCGGCGTTGATCTGGGACGGGTCGCCGCCATTGAAGGCAACAACCGCCGGAATAATCATCAGACCGGCGACAAAGGCAAACAAGGTATCGAAAACTTCGATCTGGGTGACCGAGTGCTCCAGGATGTTTTCGCGCTGCATGTACGAACCATAGGTGATCATGATGCCCATAGCCAGCGACATGGAATAGAACATCTGACCGAGTGCGCCCAGCACGGTGGAAGCCGAGAACTTGGAGAAATCGGGCATCAGATAGTATTTCAGGCCGGTCATCGCGCCGTCAATGGTCAGAGAATAGATGGCAATGAGGATTGCCAGGACGGCCAGAACCGGCATCATGAACCGGCTGGCGCGTTCAATGCCCTTTTGGACGCCAAAGATAACGACCACAGCGGTCAGCAGGGCAAAAATCAAAAACCACGGCGTCGGGCCGCTGAAATCCAGCATGGTGCTGGCGATGGTGCCTGCGTCAAAGCCGATGAACGAATTGAAATAATCGCCGCCATCAGCCGTGGCCAGCGCGCCGCCCGAGGCGAACTCGAACAGATACTTCATGACCCAGCCGCCGATGACACAATAATACGGCGTGATGATGACCGGTACAAAGGCGGCAATCCAGCCGAGGAAGCCAAACCGGCGGTCAAGCGCCTTGTAAGCGCCGATGCACGACAGGCGGGTTTTGCGGCCAATCGCAATCTCGGTGATCATCAGCGTAAAGCCGAAGGATACGACCAGCACCAGATAAACCAGAAGAAAAATGCCGCCGCCATATTTCGCGGCGAGGTATGGAAAGCGCCACAGGTTGCCAAGGCCGACTGCGGAGCCTGCCGCCGCAAGGACAAAGCCAATGCGGCTGGAAAAGCTGCTACGTTCTTGTTTCACGTTCAATTACCCCTTCTTTATTTTGCGCCGCACCATGCGGCGAAATCCCTTCTGTTTACAAGAAACAGATATAGATATTATGCCATACTCAGGGCACAGATGCAATATCCAGATGCCGCATATCTGTATCCAAAACGCATAAAAAAAACATCCCCCGGCCCGCCGGGGGATGGAAATTATTTGATTTGTGACAACTTGACGCCGCGCGTGTGCGCAATCGCCTTCCATTCGGTGGTGCGGTGCACCAGGCAATAGGCGTTGATCGGCAGCCAGCTCATAATAAAAATCCAATAGGTCAAGATGCCGCGCATCATGGGTAACATGGGTTTGCGCTCCAAAAGCATCACCAGAACCGCCATGCCCAGGCTGAGGCCATAGGACATCAGGATGGACAGGAACAGCTGGGTGAAGATCGGGGTGCTGGGGAACAGATTGTAATGCACTTGCAGCATCCGCAAAAGCTGTCCCAAAATCAGCGACGCCAACCACGCCAGTTGCATCAGAGGCGCCAGCAGGAACACCATTTGGTCAAACCGCGCCCGCAGACCCTGGAACCCATGGGAAAACAGGCTGCGCAGCAGCGGCATGAAATAATACGACAGGCATTGATAGGTGCCCGTGGACCACCGGCAGCGCTGCCGCCACGATTGCAGGAAGGTCAGCGGCTGTTCGTCATAGGTGAGCGCCTGCGGCACCCACTCCACCCGCACGCCCTTGAGGATGCACTTGGTGGTAAATTCGATGTCCTCGGTCATGGTATGGGTGTTCCAGCCGCCCATGGACTGCAAAAGTCCCAGGTCGGCCATGAAGCCCGAACCGTTGACGATGGCCGACAGGCCCGCCGAACTGCGCGCATGGCTGTAAAAACGGTTAACCATCCAGTAATAAAGCGAATAGTTGCCCGAAATGACCGTGTCATGCGGGTTTTTGCTGTCGCGGAAGCCCTGCGCCGCGCGCGCCCCCGCGCACCACGCATTGTTCATGGCACGCAAAAATCCCGGATCGACCACATTGTCGGCGTCAAAGACACAGATGGCATCATGGTCGCCCTTGGCAGTCAAGGACGCCACCACTTGCCGCAGCACGTCGCCCTTGCTATGTACCGGGAACGCACAGTCGAGAATCTGCGCGCCCGCCGCGCGCGCAACCTCTTCGGTCCGGTCGGTGCAGTTGTTCGGAATGACATAGATGTCAAACAGTTCTTTTGGATAATCCTGCGCCACCAGACTTTCCACCAGATGTCCGATGACTTCTTGCTCGTTACGGGCCGCCACCAGCACCGCAAAACGGCATTTGGGTGCCTGTTCTTTCCAGACCCGCTTGCGGGTGAAAGCGTGGGGCACAAAGATGATGTAATAACACATGTAGACAGTCAGCAAAACGCTGAAAAACCATAGCGCGGTATCGAGAATTGATATAATGCGCATAACACACCCCCTGAATAAAAACTCCGTGAATCTCTTCACTGTACTACATCGTTTCATAC
>JAUMSA010000054.1 GCA_031293105.1 Butyricicoccus sp.
ACAAATCTACTCGGCTCCTTCTGCCAGAACGTCCAAATCACCGCAGCCGGAGCCAAAATTTTAATTCGGGATTATCCACCCGAAGCCTTGGCGTAAACCGCTCTTTGCTTGAGAGTCCAAGGCGACATCAGCGTGACCTACTCAACAGGTTCTCGGCCGGCCATGGGCAGGGATTATGAGGTATCAATGCGCGAGCATCCTAGCCGATGTGGCGCTGGAAAAACGGCGCCATGTCTACACCCGCAATTGTTAAACTGTGGTACGGCCCCCACAACGGTAGACCTGCCCAAACCACGGTTTCGATTGCACAGAAAGGCTTTTTGCCGATAAAAAAACCGGAAACGATCCAGGCTGGCAGGCCCATATCGCTTCCGGTTATAGAATACCACATGCATCTACGCCGCGCGTAGGAGGCGTTTACGCGTCCGCAAACGCCTTCTGCATCGATTGAAGAATCTGGTCTCGGTCAAAGGGTTTATAGACAAAGCCTTTTGCGCCAATGTCGTTCGCTTCGTTGATCGTATCGTCATATGCGAGGGAGGATACCATAAGCACACGAGCATCCGGATGCGCCTGCAAGAGCAGACGGGCGGTTTCCAACCCATCCATACCGGGCATTAAAATATCCATGGTTACTAAATCAGGATCTACTTTATCATACATTTCCAGCGCATCTTCACCGTTTTGACAGCAGGCAATGACCTGGTATTCGGTATCGGATAAAATTTTCTGGAGTTGTAGCTGAACGATACGGGAGTCATCCACCACCATAATCCTTTTTGACATATGACATCTCTCCTTTTTTACAATCTAAATTTCATGAACAAAACTGATGGATCAACTGGGCGCCTTCATTGCAATCGCTGGTGTAGTTGAGCACATATTGCGGGCCGCCGTTTTCCTGCGGAACATACCGTCCCATATAAAAGCTGGGGATGCGGAAACGGGAGCTCACATGTGCAACCCGGAACAAACCAGCAACGATTTGGCCGCAGATGACATTAAAGTATTCTTTCGCAAAATCCTCAATGTCTTGGGGATCGACCGTTTCTTCCTGCATTACCTGCTGTGTCAGACGGGTCAACAGTGTAGTTTCTACACAAAGCGTCAAGCTGGCATGATAATTGCCCTCAAACGTTGTATGTACGGTACAAATATCTCCAGAAAGGACCTTATCTTGTTTACACAGCCGGATTCCCGCAATGCGATCGGTCATATCTTGTACAACTTGATCTAAAACATTTTGGATTTCTTCTTGGGTAAGGGGTGCCAAAATAAAATCTCCTTTCTTCCATTTAGATTCGGTTCGTAGAACCGTTCACCAGACCAATGATGCAGTCGTGTTCTACTTTGTCTATCCGAAAACCCTCGTGACCAATCGTAACAACCGTGCCCGGATATGCCGCGTCACAAATCATGCGCCGCTTATCTTCGCCGCTTTGCTCCTCCACCTGGGCTGCAAATTCTTTATCGAATTTGTCCAGTTTCATCTTCGCAACACAGACATTCAGCCGCAGCTCGGATAATTTCGACGGATTGTTCGCCTCCTCGGGCTGCATTTCCAGCCGAGCAATCTCCTGTTCGGTCTTTTGTAGGTCTTCCTGAATCTGTGCCCGCTCGGCTCCTTCGCAGGGTAAACCGCCCAAAATCACCGAAGTCAGCGTTTCTGCCTTGGAGCCAACCGTTGTCGCCCACACCTCCTTGGCTGCACGGATGGTGCCGCCAATGATGGTGCCGCGGCCGGTGCGCGCACGGACATAGCCATCGCTGTATATGTTACAGCCAATAATGCAGTCTGCCTGCACGCTTTCGCGCGCATAAGCGCTGCAATGTTCCAAATACTTCGCATAAATATTTTTGTGGGCGCGAATCACGGCATAATCCTGCCCCTGCACGCCGCTGGACACCACTAGATTTTCCCCGGCTTCCACCGTGCAGGCTTCGATGACACCATCAATTTGAATATTGCCAATCGCGCGTACCGTAAACCCTTTGCGTACGTCACCATGGATGTGCACATCACCCAAAAAGTTGATGCTGCCCGTGGAGGCATCCACGTTTTCCAAAATCTCCAAAACCGGCTTGACCTGAAAATTGCGGCCGGAAAATTCCACATGACCCGGACGGGTCGCAATCAGATGTTCCCCGTTTTCCGAGATGGCCGTATTGCGCCCCTTGGGCACCACGGCCGCGCTTCCATCCTGCGCCGGGATGGGTTTTCCCATGACGGTTTTGCCTGCCACACCGCGCGTCGCCGGCACAATGTCACAGATCACATCGCCTTTATCGACATCCTGTACCAAATTGAGCGTGATATAATCGGCCTGACTGAGTTCCTTGACAGGAGTAGGTCGTTCCATCACGCGCGGATAATGGTCAATGATATATCCGTCTCTGCCGTGCACAGCCGCCGCGCCATAGGCAATGGCGAACAACTGGAAATACCGCTGGGGATTGCTGGGCAACTGGTGGAGCAGCGTTTTGTTGATGCCATAAGAGACACTGTAATGCTCCAAGGCTTGCTCGATCTGCTCAGCCGTTACCTCTCGTCCCTGTCCAATCGGCGGCAGCAGCATCAGCCAGGCGACCATATGGTCACACGACAGATAGACAAACGGCAAAGCGTCCAGATTGGACGGCAGGATACTGCCCGCATTGGCCTGCCCTTGCCGCAGCCGCTGCTCGGTAATCCGGGTCAGCGCCATTTTAAACAGCGCGGTTTCAAAGGTGATTTTATCGATCGAAATGGGAAATGCCTTGCGCTCATCGGGCAAGAGGTTGACACGCATCCCACTCGTTTCTTCCTGGCCCGACCAAAGCGCACGCAGTTTGCACAAAGCATGATCGGGTGGAAAATCTACATCAAACGGAGAAGGCAGTGGGGTTTCCGGCACCTTTTCCGTCGTTTCCACGGGCTGCTCCATGGGCTGTTCTGTATTTTG
Organism: Butyricicoccus sp.; assembly: GCA_031293105.1. Taxonomy (GTDB): domain Bacteria; phylum Bacillota; class Clostridia; order Oscillospirales; family Butyricicoccaceae; genus Butyricicoccus_B. The sequence goes on from JAUMSA010000054.1 coordinate 2,943, forward strand.
TCCAAAAAATCGGGAAAAAATCTTCTTCGCAAATGCCATTCAAACCATCCACTCCTTTCAAACATCTGGAGAAAAACCGCATGTTTTGCCTTCTGCTTTGTATATCGCCCGCGGACTAGTCTAAATTAGAGCCCAGTCTGCGGGGATATAAAATCGCTTGATCTCCCCCGAACGCATGGCTCCCCAGCCATGGTTTTCCTGATCAAACGATCTCCGTTCCCTTGCGGGTCCGGTTCCAGATGTTTTTGTATCGGCTTTTGGAAATGGAAGGTGCTCGGATGATGGGCAGTCCTCCCTCTTCTATTTTACTATATCTGCGTGTGATTTACACCCCTTTTTTGTGTGATTTTACAAATTCTTTCGCCATCCCCCAGATTCGACAGGAATGGGATTTGTTTTAGTATACCACATATCCCGTTTGCTTGGTAATTTATTTTCCAAATTAACAGATAAGAGCCCATCTCCGACCATTTCCATGGTGCGAAGATGGGCTCTTGTTATGTGTTTGCTTTTCCGCGGCCATTTCCGCCGCCGTGATAGCCACTTCCCTGGCCGTTGCCGGAACCTCCTTGGCCCATTCCATTGCCTTGGCCGGTTCCTTGTCCATTGCCATTTCCTTGACCACTACCGGTGCCTTGACCATTGCCTGGGCCGTTACCAGCACCCTGACCATTGCCCGAGCCGTTACCACCCGGTATCCCGGCCGGCTCGCTTTCTCCGGACAGTTCCGCCAGCCAATCCCGGATTTCCCGCATGGGCATATTGCGGACATCGTCCGACGTTACGGTCGGGTCCAGTTTTTGCAGCTCCAGCAGCGCCCGGTATTTGCCATAGGACAGCCCCACATCATGGGCTTCGTCCAGTTCCTCCTGGGTCGCCGCGTAACAGGTGACGTTCTGTTGTCCGGCTGTACAGGATTGGATATGGGTCAGCAGGCGCCCGCTTTGTTCTTCATTCTCCCCGACCACCGCGATCGACAGCGCGCCATCCTGCGCCAAACAGTCGGTGATCACTGGGGGGGCCAGAATTTCATCAATAGCCTGGGTATAATCTAAAAACCGCACGTTAAGCGATTGCGCCAGGGCATCGCCGTCGTCGTTATAGCCTTCTACGGAAACAACTTTATCCAATCGGTTGACCCCCAACTCGACCGATGGATTGATATCAATGCTGATGACCGAGGTCGGGGTGAAATAGAACCGATAGCCGCCAAAGCCAAGCAGCACAACTGCCAGGCAGGCCACCGCCCGAAGGGCATGCGTCACCGCACGGGGACGTGCGGGGCGCTGCATGTTCTGTTTTAAAAATTCCCGGGTCTTATCCTTGAGTTCTTCTTCGGCATGGATTTGATCGAATGCCTGTCGGAGCCGGTCATGCATCGTCCTCACCTCCCAGCTTTTCTTTGAGCATTTGGCGGGCCCGCGTTAAAAGCGTATAAATCGTATTAACATTCTTCCCAAGTAATTTGCTCATCTCTGGAGCCGTATATCCCTCATAATAGTGCAGATAAATCACATCTTTATACTTTTGCGGCAAGGAAAGCACAGCCTGCAAAACCTCCCGGTTATCCTCCTGCAAGGCGGCAGGCTGCTCCAAAACTTCATCAATCGATACCGTATGATTGCGAAAAAAACTTTTGAGCAAATCTTTGCAGGCATTGAGTGTCACGCGGATAAACCACGCCTTTTCATGTTCTTCACTTTCAAACGAAACCGAACTAAGGACATATTTCAAAAACACGGTTTGAAATATGTCCTCGGTATCGGCATGATTTTTCAAATGGATCATACACAGCCGCCGAACGGTATCGGAATACCGTTCGATGGCTGCGTTTACCTCTTGCTCACTCCGCATGGAATCCCCTCATTCGTTAACGGCCGCGTCCTCCACGAAAGCCGGCGCCCTGGCCACGACCCGTGCCGTAGTTATCACAAACGCCATCGCCGTCCGCATCGACATAGTTTGCGCCCCGGCCACAGCCGGTACCGTAGTTATCGCAAACGCCATCGCCGTCTGCATCCACATAGTTTACGCCCTGGCCACGGCCTGTGCCGTAGTTATCGCAAACGCCGTCGCCGTCTGCATCCATGTAGTTTGCTCCCTGGCCACGGCCTGTGCCGTAGTTGTCACAAACGCCGTCGCCGTTTGCATCCACGTAATTTACACCGCAGCCACGACCTGCTCCCAGTGCAAAGGCACTGGTCGTGCCAACTGTCAGAACCAAAGCGGCTGCCAAAATACCTGTCATTACCTTTTTCATGTTTATGTCCTCCCATATGTTTTGGTAGTCGTTTTCGACTTCACTCTGTATACGATTGGACAAAGAAAATCCATTCACAAAAATAAAAAAATTTTTTGGCGGTCAAAATCCCCTGTCTTTATTTTAGCATATTTCCCACTTGGTTCCAAGAGATAGAGCAGAGCGGCAACTCGCATAGTGAATTGTCAAACTAAGTGCAACAGGAATTGAGTTCAAAGTCCCATAATTCCTGAGCAGAATGGAAGTTAAGAACCTTGCGAGGCCTGGCGTTAATCAACGCCAGGTTTCGTTTTAGTGTAGCAGGAGCGACGCGAG
>JAUMSA010000134.1 GCA_031293105.1 Butyricicoccus sp.
ATCATTTTGTGTCATCTTTGACCGGCTCTGCATCCGGAATCTCATGACCGTTCTGGTCATAGCGGAAGAAGCCTCGACCGGTTTTGATGCCCAGCCAACCAGCGCGTACCATCTTGCGCAGCAGCGGGTGCGGACGGTAACGCGGGTCGCCGGTCTCATTGTGGATGGTCTCCATGATCGCCAGGTTGACATCATGGCCGACCAGGTCAGCCGTGTGCAGCGGGCCGGAACGCATACCAGCGCCCAGCTGCATGGCACGGTCGATATCGTGCGCAGAAGCCAAACCATCGGCGTAGATACCAATGGCTTCGTTCATCATCGGGATCAGCATACGGTTTACAACAAAGCCCGGGCCTTCATCGACCTTGATCGGGGTCTTGCCAATGGACTTCATCAGCTCAAAGGCAAAATCAAAGGTTTCATCCGAGGTCTGGATGGCGCGAACAACTTCAACCAGCTTCATAACCGGAGCCGGATTGAAGAAGTGGCAGCCAACAAACTTGTCGGCACGGTGCGGAATCGAAGCTGCCATTTCGGTGATCGACATCGCCGAAGTGTTGGAAGCAAAGATGGTGCGATCCGGGCAGATGTTATCCAGCGAGCTCAGAAGCGACTTTTTCAGCTTCATATCTTCCTTGATAACTTCCATTACAAAGTCGGCTTCGGCAGCCAAATCCTTGTCAATGGCCGTAATCAAGCACTTGTGGCAGTCCTTCTTGAATTCCGGGGTGATCTTTCCCTTTTCTTCCAGGTACTCCAAGCCCTTATAGATACGCAGTTCGCCGGAATCGACAAAAGCTTGTCGTACGTCAACCAAAACAACCTCATGACCTGCGGTCAAGAATACTTGTGCGATGCCTGCGCCCATCATACCGGCGCCAAAGATACATACTTTCATATCAAAATGCTCTCCTCAATCTCTCTGACTGCAATTTCGAAAGATTACTTATTCTTGAATTCCTTAGCCGGCTTATCCTTATTTTTATCCAGGAACCAAGCCATACCATACTTCTGATCTTCGGTAGCGAAGCACTGGCCGAAGCAGTTGCCCTCAAACTTGAGCGCAGAGTTCAGGTCGGTCTGCATGCCAACATTGACCGCTTCCTTGACCAGCGCAACCGCGATCGGAGCCTGTGCAGCAATTTCCTGCGCCAGCTTCATCGCTTCGTCCATCAGGTTTTCCAGCGGGTAAACGTAGTTTACAAGGCCCATGTCCAGAGCGTCCTGCGCCGAGTAGTTGCCGCGTGCGGTGTACAGCATCTCCTTGGCCTTGCCCATGCCGACCAGACGTGCCAGACGCTGGGTGCCGCCGCAGCCCGGGGTAATACCCAGACCAACTTCCGGCTGACCGAACTTTGCGTTCTCAGAAGCCAGACGGATGTCGCAGGACATCGCCAGTTCGCAGCCGCCGCCCAGGCAGAAGCCGTTGATTGCTGCGATAACCGGGCGCTTAAAGTTCTCGATCTTCCAGCAAACACGGTTGGATTCGTTGCCGAACAACTTGCCCTCTGCAACCGTCTTGGTGGACATCTCGGAGATATCTGCACCCGCAACAAAGGAGTTGACCGTCTTGCCCTTCTTGTTGACCGTGGAAGAACCGGTCAGAATTACGCAGTAAACATCATCCATCGCAGCCAGCTGGTCAAATGCTTCTTCCAGCTGTGCATACATGTCGGTGGACAGAGCATTCATTGCCTTCATGTGCTCAATCTTAACGACAGCAACGTGACCTTGTTTTTCGATTACTACATCCGTCATGATAAAGACTTCCCTTCAAAAATGATGTCAATATATAAGCCAGCCCACAAGGGGCCGAGCGACAAAATGGAGAGAACTCTGACTGTTTTTGATTCCAGGACAACTAGGGGACATAAAATGCCCCCTAGTCCCTTATTTTTACTTGCAGAGTTCGTCGCGTTCGACGATGAGCGCTTCGCCCATGCCGCCGCCGATGCACATGGTTGCCAGACCGATCGTCGCATCACGCTTGATCATTTCATACAGCAGCGTGGTGGAGATACGGCAGCCAGCAGCACCAATCGGATGGCCCAACGCAATGGCGCCGCCATTGACGTTGACCTTATCCATATCAAAGCCCAGCTCGCGGTTCACCGCAGCAGCCTGCGCCGCAAATGCTTCGTTGGACTCAACCAGATCCAGGTCAGCAACCGTCAGGCCAGCACGCTTGAGAGCCTGGCGGGTCGACTCGATCGGGCCAATGCCCATGATGGACGGATCGCAGCCAACCGAACCGAAGGCACGGATCTTAGCCAGCGGCTTGAGGCCGTGTGCCTTGACGAAGTCCTCCGATGCGATGATCATAGCAGCACCGGCATCGTTGATACCCGATGCGTTACCTGCGGTAACCGTACCGTCCTTCTTGAACGCCGGGCGCAGCTTGGCCAGACCTTCGAGCGTGGTCTGCGGACGGCAGTGCTCGTCGGTATCGAATACGATGGTTTCCTTCTTCTTCTTCACTTCAATCGGAACGATTTCGTCCTTGAAGCGGCCGGAAGAAATGGCCTTGGCAGCCTTCATCTGGGATTCGTAGCCGATCTGGTCCTGCATTTCGCGGGTGATGCCGTACTTTTCTGCAACATTTTCCGCGGTAATGCCCATGTGGTACTGATTGAATACATCGAATACGCCGTCATAAACCATCATATCGACCAGCTTGACGTCGTTCATGCGAGCGCCCCAACGGGTGTTGCGGGAGATGTACGGTGCACCGGACATCGATTCGCAGCCGCCGACCAGCATAACCTGATCTTCGCCCGAACGGATGATCTGGGAACCCAGGGAGATGGCACGCATCGAAGAAGCGCAAACCTTGTTGAGGGTCATAGCCGGGGTGGTCAGCGGCAGGCCAGCGCCTACCATAACCTGACGTGCCACGTTCTGGCCAACGCCACCCTGGAGTACCTGACCGAACATTACTTCATCGATGATCTCCTTGTCGATACCAGCGCGCTCGATTGCAGCAGTTGCGGCAACGGTGCCGAGGGTTGCAGCCGGTACATCACGAAGAGTACCACCGTAGGTGCCGATTGCAGTACGGGCAGCAGAGCAGATATAAACGTTCATTGGACTCGTCTCCTTTTCATTGCGGCCAAAGGCCGGGAATAAATAATATACGAGAAGGGAAATGTCCCTCACTTCGTTATTATTTTATCAAACAATGGGGGAATTGGGAAGAGGGAGACGGGAAGAATTGTTATATAT
>JAUMSA010000218.1 GCA_031293105.1 Butyricicoccus sp.
GAGTAAACGTAATATACAGCGTAGCAACGGATATTCGGTTGCTCATCAGGAAATCAAAGGAATTGGAGGCAGCAAACAAACCGCATAAGCCCAGCGGATACAGTGCATAAAGCGGTGTGGACGGCAAAACCAGTACCCCAACAGGCGAATGGACAAACGCCAAATACAAATCGTTGTTGATAAAAGGCAGAATATTGGCAGAGTGCAAAGCTTCATAGGTTGTAGGGTCGGTGCCCTGAATCTGGGAAAGATAGGCTTCTGCCGCAATCGGTGTTTGATGTGCCCACAGATGATAACCGGCAAATAGAATGCCGCATTGTGCTAGGAAAAACAGGGCAAAGGCAAGTAAAATTGCCGTGAACATGGCAAAGGGCAGCGCCGCACGCGGGCCGGGCAGGGTAAGCAGGGTATATAGAGGATGGCGCTTGCCATGAAAACTAACCAGAATCCATAAGGAGATGGCTGTACAGAAAAGAACAAATACAATCGAAAAGATTTTGCTGATATGAAACCATTGGCCCGGATTATATACCATAAGCTGATAGGTTGCATAAGCGGTCTGAGGTTGCTGCGCGTAATACCATAGCCAGCCGAGTTCAGCTGCGGCAGCCAGCAGGATCATACCGAAGGTAATCCATTTCAGATACCGGAAGAAAAAACAGGTGAGCTTGTAGTAGTGTTTCATAAGGGTCCCTCCCTGTGTATTATTCGAGTGGTACATAGTGTGCAAAAAAATTAGTCCTTTTCCCACAGTTCACCGATTAGGGAAATCACACGGGGGAAGGATAGACCGTTATCTTTGGCATCTTGAACGAACTGCTCCACCATGCCGCGGGTCAATTCTTCATCAATACGGTGTAAAACGGCATCATCTACAAAGATAATACTGCCCGCATTGCCATTGGTCTGGATAAATCCCTCATCTTCCATCAACCGGAAGGCTTTTTGCACCGTATTCGGGTTGACAGCCAGCGTTGCAGCGATTTCGCGGCGCGAGGGGATGGGGTCCCCGTTCCGTGCGGTGCGCCGAAAAATCTGACGCTTGACATGAGCGGCAATCTGCTGATAAACCGGTTCACGTGTCGTGAGCGTGAGGTCGTGAAATTGGACCACGGGGTACTCCCTCCTTTCTTTAGTAAGTGTATTATAGCAGTAATACATAAGGGCGTCAATGGCGTTCGCTGACTTTTGGAAACATATACAAACAAACCCGCGTGCTTTTGGCAGGATTGGCCTCTTGGCGGGTATGGGGTGGATTGTTATAATGAGTATGATAAGACCGATTGGTCGGAAGAACAAGAAGAAGGTGTACAAGATGAAAATTGATGGAAATGAATTGGCCATCCGTCAGAATGAACTCGACCAGCAAGGCAAAAAGCAAGAAGCATATGAAATGAAAATGGAATTCTTGCGGCAGGTGCGGGAAAGCGGGGATCACTGTCCGTGCAAGGAGGCCTGTCCGCATCACGGCAACTGTTTTGAGTGCGTGACCATTCATCGTGGACATCGAGATCATCTGCCAATGTGTTTATGGGATATGATTAACGAGCGGGTTGCCGCGCTCTCGCATTTGACCGAAGGGTCGCTGCACGCCTATGAGGCACAGCATAAGGCAGATTGTGCTGGATGTACCGGCTGTTCCAAGGAATAAAAAAAACGGACGTGAAAGGCAGGGGCCGGACACGTCCATTTTTTCGGGGGAATTGCAAATGCAGATAAATTCTGCTATGCTGGAACGAGTGTAAATCAAAAGGGGAGAAATTTGAAATGTCGTTTACCAATCAGGAGATTATAGACGGCGTCCTTGCGGCGTTTTATCCGCTGTGTGCCATTCCGCATGGCTCTGGCCGGGAACGGGCCATTGCTGACTATTTGGAGCGCAAGCTGCGAACGTTAGGTGCCTGTGTGCAGCGGGATGCCATACACAACATCTGGGCGGATGTACCCGGAACCGAGGGACTGGACAACGCGCCCATAATCGCCTTGCAAGCGCATATGGATATGGTGTGTGCGGTTGGTACAGCGGACTATGATGCCGCATCCAGCCCGATTGAAACATGCATACAGGACGGTTGGCTGTCAACTGGTGGACGGTCGTCGCTGGGGGCGGATTGCGGCGCTGGGGTCGCGTTGATCTTATGGCTGCTGGAGCAGGATATTCCCCATCCGCCGCTGCGTATCCTGTTTACCGCGCAGGAGGAAATCGGACTGAATGGCGCACGGGAGATTGATGCGAGAAGTGTCGAAGGCGTGCGAGAATTAATCAACTTGGATGGCTTTTCGTCGCAGCGTATTTTGGTTGGCGCTGCGGGTGGTACGCGCGAACATTATGCCCGGGCGCTGGAAACCGTACCGTCGCCAGCGGGCAAATCCTATCGCATTACGATATCCGGTCTGACCGGGGGACATTCTGGTTTTGATATCGAAAAGCGGCGCGGCAATGCCATCCTTTGGATGGGGGAATTACTGCGGCGGCTGCAAACCAAAACGCCGTTTGCCATTGCTTCACTGCATGGCGGACAGGCGTTCAATGCCATCCCCTATCAGTGCCTGGCCGAGATTGTGACCGCGGTATCGATTGAGCAAGCAGCTACGGATTTTGCGCAGGAGATTCAAAGCCGGCATGTGGCGACCGATCCGCAGGCAAAGATTACGATTGAACCATGCGAGAAGCCTGCGCGGGTATGGGCGGGCAGCGTCACCAGCGGTATGCTGCCCTTGCTGGGCGGCTTTGCCGACGGCGTATATGCGATGCATCCGGAATTACCGGGTGTGGTCAGTGATTCGTCCAATTTGGGACGGGTCTATGAGCAGGATGGAGCCATTTGTTTGGACGCGATGATTCGCTTCATGGATGTGCAAGCCGAAATGGCACTGCGGCAGAGCCATCAACTGGTAGCCGGGATGTGCGGCTTTGCCGGGTCTGTGCGTACCCGGTATCCGGCTTGGCCTGCTGAGCCAGATAGTGCCTTGGCCAAACGGATGCGGCAGCTGCATCAGAAATATATACCTGGTGAACCGCAAATCGTTGCGCAGCATGTTGGTTTGGAACCGTCCTATTTTTATGCGAAAAACCCGAACCTATCCTGTATTGGACTGGGAATGGATATCGAAGGCTGTCATTCGCCGGACGAGCGATGGCGCCTGGACAGTATTCCGCCGCTGGCCCGAATGCTGATGGAATATCTGGCACAGCCTGTGGCAAACTAAAGAAAAAAAGGGGAAACACGATGGCAAAACAAATGGATCTTTTGCGGGACCGTCCATCCAGTTTGTATTTTCGATATTTGATGCCTTCGGTCAGTGCGTCGCTCGTCACATCGATCTATATTTTGGCCGATACCATCATGATTGGGCGAGGCTGCGGTGCGGAAGCGCTGGCAGCGCTCAATTTGGTTCTTCCGGTTTTTGCAGTGCTGTTTGCTTGCGGGACGCTGTTTGGTGTAGGCGGTGGGGTGTTATATTCGGTTGCGCGTGGCAATGGGGATGCGGAACGGGCGCAAAGCATCTGGTCCACGTCGGTTTGCTTGGTCGTAGGTGTAGCGCTTGCGTTGCTGCTGATCGGGGGACTGGCGTTCCGACCGCTTTGTTATGCATTAGGCGCTGATGAAAGCAATATCCAAATGGTGATGGAATACGCCCAATTTATTGTATATGGCGCTCCAGTTTTTGTGTTATCCTACTTTTTGCAGGCATTTGTGCGCAACGATCAGGACCCCAAACGAGCTATGGCCGGGGTGCTGAGCGGTGCGGCGGTCAATATTGTTTTGGATTATATTTTTATTTTTTCCATGCACCTGGGTCTGCCAGGTGGTGCAGCCGCCACGCTCCTCGGCAATATCGTGACCGCAACGGTCGTTCTGACCCATTTGCGTTCGCCGCGTAACCAGCTGCATTTTTCCAAGAAAACTATTCGCCTACATCTGTCCGGCGAAATTATACTGTCCGGTGCTCCGTCCTTTTTTATTGAAGCAGCGTCTGGTCTGATTACCTTTACGTTTAACCGGCAGCTTTTGCGGTATTTGGGACATGCCGGTGTGGTTGCCTATGGCGTTGTGGCGAACTATGCGCTGGTTATGCAGTCGCTGTTTAACGGGGTCGGACAAGCTGCGCAGCCAGTCATGGCAACCAACTATGGAGCCGGGCAGCGTCCGCGCGTGCACCGGGTACGCACCATGGGCGTGGTGACAGTGGTGATTTTAGCATGTGCAGCAGTTTGGTGTGCGTACGCCTTTCCGCAGATTATGACGGCGCTGTTTGTCGAGCCGACTGCGGAGTTGCTTGCTTTGTCGGTACCTGCGCTGTACACCTATTTCCCAGCGTTTTTGCCGTTTGGTATCAATCTGTTTTTGACAACATATTTGCAGTCGATTGTCCGCGCCACACCGGCGCTGGCAATCATGATTTTGCGCGGCGTTGTGCTGCCCGTGTTGTTTGCGATGGTGCTGCCCATATTGTTTGGCGGCTTTGCCATTTTTGCTGCGGTGCTGTGCGCCGAAGGGATTACGAGCCTACTTGCTATTGGTTTATCGATTTATCATGCCCGGCATGGCGGATAAAAGAACAGGCGCGTCCTCACTTCGGAGGACGCGCCTGTTGACATACCGAATTAACTTTGAGAAAATACCTGGCCAATTGGTTCGTGAATGACCAGATCGGCCCGCCGGTCGGCTGGGGTGGCATCTTTGTTTATGAGCACCAATTTGTTACCTATGTAGTAATCGATCAATCCGGCCGCCGGATAGACAGCGAGCGAGGTACCACCGATAATCAGCATGTCGGCATGGGCGATATATTCCACACTTTTCCGCAGAATATGATTGTCCAAACTTTCTTCATACAGCACGACATCGGGCTTGATAATGCCACCGCAAGGGCAGGTGGGGACCCCGGTGCTATTCTGGATATCTTTCGGAGAGAAAGAACGATGGCACCGCATGCAGAAATTGCGATGTATCGAGCCGTGCAGCTCAAGCACCTCCTGTGAACCAGCCGCCTGGTGCAAGCCATCGATGTTCTGCGTGATGACAGCGCGCAGTTTCCCTGCTTTCTCC
>JAUMSA010000227.1 GCA_031293105.1 Butyricicoccus sp.
CATAACCAGTTCTTATTAGCCTGCACCGGGGTTCTTATGAACCTCTACTTTGTTATACCTTTTCGAGCGCCATCTGTTTTTCTGCCACTACCATCCTTTTGAGGGTTGACACTTAATAGTTAATCTTTCTGTACACAATTCCGAGCAAAAATGTGGATATTCTTAGGCCGCAATAAAGCGGTTTACTCCCGACATCGGTGTGGTCAAATCGAGTGGTTGAGTCGATCTGAAACCAGCATCGCGTTTCAAAAGAAGCAAATAAAAGCATGTCTATGACCTATAATTCAGGCAAAATTCTGGCATCACAGCATATGATAGCTAAGAAAGGGGGCCAACAGCATGGCAAAACAATATTCTTCTCTGGAGTACATTGACAACAACCGCAAGATCACCGAGGAAACGGATTATGAATTTCTATATCGCTTACAGAGCGGCCTGCTGTTAGCCCTCAAGGATAACGGGCGGCTAAGTGAACCACAGTACCATCACGCCCAGGAACAATTGGACCAGCAGCGCTGGCAACGGGCGAAAAAGATTCAGCAGAAAGAAGTGCGCCCATGATTCAAGTGGCCAGCTATTGCCGCGTTTCTACCGATAAAGAAGATCAGGCCAACTCTTTTGAATCCCAGCAGCGCTATTTTAAGGAGTATATTGCCGGAAATCCGGATTGGAACCTATATGAGATCTACGCGGACGAGGGCATTTCCGGTACTACCACCAAAAAGCGCAGTCAATTTAACCGGATGATTCAAGATGCCCACCAAGGAAAGTTCCAGCTGATTCTGACCAAAGAGGTCAGCCGTTTTTCCCGCAATATCGTAGACACGCTCAGCTATACCCGAGAACTCAAACGGATTGGCATCGCAGTGGAGTTTATGACCGACCACATCAATACCATGGACAGCGACGGCGAGCTGCGGCTCTCTATCATGGCGACCATAGCCCAAGATGAAAGCCGCAAGACCTCAAACCGCGTAGTTTGGGGCCAAACCCGGCAGATGGAAAACGGCGTGGTATTTGGACGTTCCATGCTGGGCTATGATGTCATGGACGGCAAGCTCATCATCGAACCGAATGGCGCAGAGATCGTCCGCCTAATCTTCCAGAAATACGCGGTAGAGCAGGTGGGCACCTCGGAGATCGCCCGTTGCCTCACCCGCGAAGGATACCGTACATACCGCGGCAGCAGCAAGTGGAGAGCCAATGCCATCCTCAAGATTTTGAAAAATGAAAAGTATGTAGGCGATCTCGTACAAAAGAAAACTTACACACCGGATTATCTGACCCATGAAAAGCGGGCTAACAAAGGGCAGGTGCCTCTGATCTGTATGAAAAACCACCACGAACCCATCATCAGCCGGGAAATTTGGAATCTGGCTCAGAAGCGGATGCAGCAGAACAACAAACACGGCGATAAAGAGGGCGGCCATTCCAATCGCTATGTATTCTCGGGAAAGATCAAATGCGCCATGTGTGGAGCCAGCTTTGTGGGCCGTATCCGAGCCTTGAAGGACGGCACAAAGGTCCGCCGATGGAGCTGCGGTACGGCGGTAAATGAGGGCAAAGCGGGCTGTACGATCGGCAAACTAGTCCGGGATGATGACGCGATGCACATGCTGAAAACTGCTGTCAGAAGTCTTTCACTCGATACCGCATCCATGATTCACAATGTGACAACACTGGCACTAAATGCTATCCAGTTCACCGAAAGCGGTGCTTGGGATAAACCAGAGCGGCTCCAATTTGAATTGGAACGACTTGAGCAGAAAAAGGAAGCGGTAATGGATTGCTACTTTTCCGGCGACATCTCCAAAGAGGATATGCTAGCCATGAAAAGGCGATACGAAATCCAGGCGGAATCCTTCGTAACGCGGCTGGAAAAAGCAGCATTCAGAAAACAGCATGGTGGCGGGATGGAACAGTTGAAAGAGACCATCCAGGCAGAGGTGACGACACTTTTAAACTTTGAGACAGAAAGCGAAATTCTTTGTAAAACGGTGCTGAATCGTTTGACGGTATTTCAAGATCGGCACTTGGAACTACGACTGAATGACCTTCCGCACGTATTTCGATTTGCCGGATGAAAAACATTTGTGTCCCAGAACAGGTATCATGATGACCCTTCTGTACCAATGTCGGTCAGAATCCCCTTACACTCCTTGTACGGCATGGTATACCGCTGGTTGAGATACCGGGTTGCAGCGCCCAGTTCACCATCCGGTCCGCCCAGCTGAGTCAAGATCAATTTAGCCGTTGCCGGGTCCGGATTTTTGATCTTAACCGGATATTGTAGTTTTTTCTCATAACCCCACATCAGTTATCCGCTCCTTCCCACGGCCAGGGATCGTCCACCCAGCGCCATTGCATGGTATCCTGTGCATGCTTCATGGTCAGCGGCCCAAATTTGGCCTCATAATCGGCCACGGCCTGGTCATACAGCTTTGTCACTTTGTTGTGGTAGGCAAGGGCCGCGGCATCCTTGGGATGGCCGTCTAAAAACAGCGTCGAGTCCACCAGGGCGAAATCATACATCCGCACCTTTTGCAATAAGGTTTCCCGTTCGGTCATCGCGGCAGCGCCTCCTCTCCTAAAAACGGTTTATCGAGCGAGGGGAAAATGGTGCCGCGCTTTAAAGCGACATCAAAATTGTACGGGGTCTCCCATGCCTGCCGCGGTACAAACGCCATACCGAGCGACAACAGATTGGGGTCAATGCTGTCACTGGGCAGCTGTGTACCGGTATCCGGATACTGGGTTTCGCCATCGGGCGTCACTTCCGGTGTGGGCAGGCCTTCCGGGCCGGGCTCGGGCGAAACAATCACATTATCGTCCCCGTCCGGCTCGGGTACGGTCGGGTTTTCTGTCCCGCATACCGGAGCGAGGTTCTTTTTTTTCAGCTCCATCCGAAAAAATCTCCTTTGGAAAGCATTCGGCGGTCGCCCGCCGTAATCCATCCTATGCCGCCCCGGAAATCCGGGTTCCCAGCCCATCCATCGGCCACTATAATTTTGTGTGAAAAACAAAGACAAGTGTGCTATACTAAAG
>JAUMSA010000138.1 GCA_031293105.1 Butyricicoccus sp.
CAGATGTGTATAAGAGACAGGGCCCAAACGATCGAAGTCAAGCCGCCGACTACAATACCGGCATATGCGCCGTATTTATTGGTGCGCTTCCAGAATAGGGCGCACAGGACAAGCGGGCCGAATGCCGAACCGAAACCGGCCCAAGCATAGGAAACCAGACCCAAAACCGTGCTGTCCTGATCGGTCGCGATGAGAACCGCGATGATCGATACTGCCATAACGCAGATGCGGCTGACCCACATCAGTTCCATCGGCGAAGCGTTGGGGCGGATTTTGTTGTGATAAAAGTCCTCGGTAATGGCAGAAGCCGTAACCAGAAGCTGGCTGTCCGCGGTGGACATGATGGCTGCCAAAATGGCGGAAAGGAAAATACCGCCGATAAATACCGGGAAGATGCGGGATACCATCGTAATGTAGATGGTTTCCTGCTTGCCGCCTTCCATCAGGACATCACCCAGGAACATGCGTCCGGCAACGCCGATGAAAACGGCAGCGGTCAGGGAAATGAGCACCCAAACGGTCGCAATGCGGCGGGACTTTTTGATGGCCGCGGGCGATTCGATGCCCATGAAGCGAACCAGGATATGCGGCTGACCAAAGTAGCCAAAGCCCCAGGCCACCAGCGAGAAGATACCCATAAAGGTGTAGGGCTGGTTGTTGGCGCCATCGACGAACATGCTCAGGAAGTTGGGGTTAAACGCTTCGACATTGGAAATAAAGGTCGAGAAGCCGCCCATTTCCTGAATCGCGATCACCGGCACCGCGATGACACAGAAGAACATCAGCAAGCCCTGGAAGAAGTCGGTCCAGCAAACGGCAAAGAAGCCGCCGGCAAATGTATACGAGATGACAACCACAGCGCCGATAATCAGAGCTACATAGTAGTTCAGCCCAAAGACCGAGGCAAACAGCTTGGCGCAGCTTACAAAGCCGGATGCGGTATAGAACAGGAAGAACACCAAGATAAAGATGGCGGCCAACACCGAAATCATACCCGACTGGTCACGGAAACGGTTCTTAAAGAACTGGGGCAGGGTGATGGCATCCCCGGCGACCTTGGTATACTGGCGAAGCGGCTTTGCGACAAAGCGCCAGTTCAAATATGTACCGACCGCCAGGCCAATGGCAATCCAGCCGGCCGAGATACCGGAGAGATAGGCGGCACCCGGCAGGCCCATCAGCAGCCAACCGGACATGTCGGACGCCTGGGCCGACATGGATACGACCCAAGAACCCAATTTACGCCCGCCCAGGAAATATTCTGTCGTGGTGCGATTCTTGCCGTAGAAGTACATGCCGATAAAGATCATAAAGATCAAATAACAGCCAAAGGCAAGAATGACAGGCAGTTTTTCATACATTGTTTTTACAGTCCCCCTTGATATATTTACATATGTATTCAAGCATATTATATCGAAAATATCGGATGAATGCAATAACAAAGCCGCAAGTTTTCCGCTTGCGGCTTTCGTTTGCTTTGCTGTACTAAATTAAGGGAAGAAACGGTCTTTTCTGGCAGCATTCCTGCCAAAGCAGAAAAGAAAACGCCAACATTATGGCTGGTGCCGCTCCAAATCGAGCGCGCGGGACAGTTTGCTGCGCGACTCGGGTTTGAGCGAAAAACGATGCGCAATCAATTGACAAGCTTCTTCAAAAGCCGTATCATCCCCAGATTTTTGTTCGCATTCGATCTCGCTGACCGTGATTTCATGGCCGGCGCAGCCCAGCGTGCCGAAATCAAAGCTCAGCTCCGCGGTAAACATGGGGTCGTTCCACATGGCTCGCCGCCGCAGGAATTTGGTCTGGCAAACAGCGTCCAGTGCGGTATTGCGCAAAGCCGAACAAAGGTCAGCAGGTGCACCTTGCGCCATCAGAGCTTGCAGACCTTCCGACAATGTCGCGGCCGGACATTCGTACTCCTCGTGGACGTGCAGGCCATCGCTCGACGCGTCGCGGAGTTTCAAGCAGCACATGCGGGTCTCGCCTTCGTAACGCATGCGCAGCGCAATTTTGCGCGCCCGCAACAGGCGATCGCTCGTATCATAATAGTCAGCCCGCATTTCCAGCGGCGCGGTCTCGGAAAGATTGAGATAGCGCAGGATACTCTCAAAGTCTTTTGCGTTTGCTTTCCATTTGAATTCTCGTTCCATTATCTCACCTGTCCATTTCCGTAAATGATGTATTTTTGGCTGGTCAGCGCCTCCAGCCCCATGGGGCCGCGGGCGTGAAGCTTCTGGGTGGAAATGCCGATTTCGGCGCCAAAGCCGAATTCAAACCCATCGGTGAACCGGGTGGAGGCATTGACATAGACCGCAGCGGCATCGACTTCCTCGAGGAACCGCTGGGATGCGGTATAGCTTTCGGTGACGATGCATTCCGAGTGACCGGTGTTGTAGGTATTGATGTGTGTGATGGCCTCGTCCAGATTATCGACCACCTTGACCGAAATCTCATAAGCCAGGTATTCGCGGCCATAATCCTCCTCGGTCGCCGGGATGACACTACTGCCCAGGATTTCCTGGGTGCGCGGACAGCCGTGCAGCCGTACGTGGTCGGGCGCCAGCACCTCGGCCGCCATGGGCAGGAACTTTTCGGCAACATCTTTGTGTACCAGCAGGCTTTCGGCGGCATTGCAGACCGAAATGCGCTGGCACTTGGCGTTTTGCAGGATGCGCGCCGCCATGCCCAGGTCGGCAGAAGCGTCCACATAGACGTGGCAGTTGCCGGTACCGGTTTCGATGACCGGGACGGTTGCATTCTGTACAACGGCCTGGATAAGCCCGGCGCCGCCGCGGGGGATGAGAACATCCAGATAGCCGTTCAGGCGCATCATCTGGTTGGCCGAGTCGCGGCTGGTGTCCTCGACCAGGTTGATGGCATCGACCGGCAGGCCTTCGGCCGCCAGCGCGTCACGCATGATTTCGGTCAGGCACATAGAAGAATGGAAGGCTTCCTTGCCGCCGCGCAGGATGCAGGCCGAACCGGCTTTAAAGCACAGCGCCGCAGCGTCCACCGTGACATTCGGGCGAGCTTCGTAGATAATGCCGATGACGCCCATCGCTACACGCTTGAGGCCGATTTTGAGCCCATTGGGGCGGGTTTTCTGCCAGAGCACTTCGCCCACCGGGTCGGACAGGGCGGCCACTTGCCGGCAGCCCTCGGCAATGCCGGCAATGCGGGATTCGCTGAGCATCAGCCGGTCAATCAGACCTTCGTTCAGACCATTTTTACGGCCGTTTTCGATATCCACCGCATTCGCCGCCAGAATCTTTTCGGTATTGGCTTCCAAAGCCGAAGCGATGGCAAGCAGACCGCGGTTTTTGTCATTGGTGCCAAGGCGTGCAACCGCATATTTGGCAGCGCGGGCCGCCTCGGCAATGGTCATTAAATCTCTCATCCGTTCCACCTCATTTTCAAATTGCAGGACAAAGGGGTTTCTGTGTTAATTGGCTGTTTTCCGGCGGCGTGGCCGCTTGAACAGCGTGCCGACCGGCTTGCCGTCGACGATATCATAAAGGATTTCCGCCCGGTCGCCCTTGGTGATGAGCATGGAAATCCCGGCATCCATGCAAAGTTCGGCCGCGGTCAGCTTGGTCGCCATACCGCCGGTGCCGCCCGCCGTGCCTGGGCCGCCCGCGATGGCGCGCAGGGCAGAGTCGATCTTCTCCACCCGGCCGATGAGCTGGGCATCGGGGTTTTCGCGCGGGTTGGAGTCGTAAAGGCCTTCGATATCGGTAAAGATGACCAGCAGGTCGGCGCCGCATACGCGCGCGACGACCGCCGACAGGGTATCGTTATCGCCGAAGGTTTCGATGTGCTCAAGTTCGGCCGTGGCCACCGTGTCGTTTTCATTGACGATGGGCACCACGTCGGTGTCGAGCAGGATATCAAAGGTCGAATGAATGTTGGCGCGCTGCTCTTCATCGGTGATGTTTTCGCGGGTCAGCAGCACCTGCGCGACCTTGACGCCGTATTCCAGGAACATTTTATCGTAAATATGCATCAGCTCACACTGGCCGACCGCGGCGGCGGCCTGTTTCATGCGGATATCCCGCGGTCGCTCGCGCCAGCCGATCTTGGCCGCGCCCACGCCGACCGCACCCGAGGACACCAGAACCATCTGGTACCCGCGGTTTTGCAGGTCAGAAATGACGCGCACCAGCTTTTCAATGCAGCCGATGTTCAGTTTGCCGTTGGGATAGGTGAGGCTGGATGTGCCGACTTTGACAACGATGCGGCGCATCTCTTGAGTTTGTGACATGGTGAATCGCTCCGCTTTCTTCTCCTGATTTCAGGACGGTTTCATATTCAAATAGTACCATAGGAAAAAGCAGGTTACAATATGCAAATCATGCTTTTGGCGCAAATTTGACAGTGCAGAAAAAAGCTGGAGGATGAGAAGCAAAGAGCCCGCCGCAAAAAAACTGCGGCCTGCTCGATAAAATAAAGAATTTGTCTTAAAATTTCAAAACGGATATGGTATAATGTAATCTGTTATCGAATCGCCATTTTCAGAAAATGAGTTTCCGAGGAGGATTTTTAACATATGCCAAATCGAATTTCGGTCACGATTGCCGGGCAGAATTACACGGTCCTGGCGGAAGAAAGTGAAGAATATACGCGTCAAGTCGCCGAGCGGGCGGACACCAAGATTGCAGAGGCCAAGCAGGTCACCGAAGCATCTTCGCTCAACGCTGCGGTCCTGGCGGCGCTCAACCTGGCGGACGAAGCCACCAAGGCCGAGCGGGAGATCAAACGCGCCCGCGGGGAGATGGTCGAGCGCACCGAACAGGCTGAAGCCATGCGGGAGGAGATCCTGCGGCTGGAACAGGAAAACAGCAAGTTAAAAGAAGAATTGGCCGCTTTGCGCGGAGCACGGAAGGAGAGCGAAAATGCCTGAACTTCTGGCGCCGGCCGGTTCGATGGAGGGGGTACGCGCCGCGGTACAGAGCGGGGCGGACGCCGTCTATCTGGGGTTCGGCACCTTTAACGCCCGCCGGGGCGCGAAGAATTTCAGCCGGCAAGAGATGGCGGATGCCATCCGCTATTGCCGGGAACGGGGCGTCAAGACCAACATTACCTTTAATATTCTGGCGCTCGACCGCGAGCGGGAGGACGCCATGCGGGACATCCGTTTCTTAAACGACGCGGGTGCCGACGCACTGATCGTGCAGGATTTGGGAGTCGCCCGGCTCATCCGGGAATGTGCGCCCGATTTGCCGCTGCACGCCTCGACCCAGATGACCATTCACACCCTGGATGGGGCGCGGATGGCCAAGGAACTCGGTTTTTCCCGTGTTGTCCTGTCGCGGGAGTGCACACTGGAACAAATTAAAATGATTACGGCTCAAGCGGGCATCGAAACCGAAGTCTTTGTACACGGCGCGCTGTGCATGTGCTATTCCGGGCAGTGTTATCTGTCGGCTGTGATCGGCCAGCGCTCGGGCAATCGCGGTCTGTGCGCCCAGCCCTGCCGTCTGCCGTATACCTATGACGGACAAAAGAAGGCAACCTATGCGTTGTCGCTCAAAGACCTCTGTTTGGCTGGTTGGCTTCAGCCGCTGGTCGAAGCCGGGGTGGCTTCGTTTAAGATCGAAGGACGGATGAAACGGCCGGAATATGCGGCCATTGTCACCGACATTTATGCCAGACTGCTGCGCGAGAAGCGCCGTCCGACCCGGGAAGAAGCCGAAACCTTGCGGCGGGTCTTTTCGCGCGACGGTTTTACCGACAGCTATTTAACCGGCAAGACCGGGGACGCGATGTTCGGCACCAAGACCGACATCCCGCTGCACGAGGTCAAGCCGCTTTACGACCAGGCCGCGCAGCGCTTTGCCGAAGGGCGGGAGGCGCCGCGGGTTCCGGTGACTTG
>JAUMSA010000272.1 GCA_031293105.1 Butyricicoccus sp.
ATATACTGCCGCTTCATCTCGTTCAGTGCAGGGTCGAGCGACAACCCGGCTTCGCGTTCGATCAGGCACCAAAACACCACCTTCGCAGCGTAGCTGAGCGCATTTCCCCGTATCCTTGTCCGGTTTTCGGCAAGCTTTTGCGCGGCGTCGCAAAGCGTTTCGTAATCGAGCAGGTGCAGCCGGGAGCGGACATAGCCCTGCGGATAGCAACACGGCCCTATGCGCACCTCCCCGGCATAGAACAGCCAACCAATCGCGTCGGTAAACAGCAGACGTTCGTCCGGCTTCAACGCTTCCAGTTCACAGCCCTCCAAAATCTGTTCCAAGACTAGCCGATCCGCCCATTCGGTTCTGCCCGGCGGACAGACCGACTGGATCTCAATATTTTTCTTCTCTTTTTGTTTCTTGTAAGTATTACTTGGCTGTAAAACCGGCAGGTCTGAGACATCCCAAACGACAGGTCTTGATGTGTCGCTCTGACGCATCAAGACCTGTTCTTTTTGCTCCCGTATTGGGGCCTCCGGCATAGCTTCCGCACTCTGCTCAAAATTTTCGCTTTCTTCCAGACCTGCCGGTTCGGCGCACGGCTCCAAGATAGACGCGCCGGGGCTACGCGGCGGCAGGGCATGCTCCACCTGCGCCAGATAAATATGGTTCGGCAGGCCGCGTCCGCGCCGAACCTCCCAAATCAGCTTGGCGTCCTGCAATTCTGCAAAGCATGCGATTGCTTTCTTGTAGCTTACCTGCATCTCATCGGCCAGTTCCGCGCGTGTGAAAATCACATACACTTCATCGTCCTCGTTCACCCAACCATTGCGCTGGGACAACTGATAGCGGTTCAGCAGGAAGGTATACGCCACCTTGGCATGCAGGCTGAGCTGCTTATAATTTGGATCTGCAAACAGCCAGCGCGGCATCTGCAAATGGTAAAACGATACGATTTCTTCGCGTTTCATCAGCGGAAATGGCTTCATAAGATAAGACTCCCTTCAAGTTGTCAAACTGTACTCATGGATAATGGGGCACGCCGTACCCTAAAATTTGCGTACTGCCGGCTGGATACGAATTCCGGTGCACCATATTGCTGCTGTTGCCCTCAATGGTATGGACTTGTCCGGCTTCCACATACTCAACCAGCCCCACATGATCCGCACCGCCGTCACCGTCCCAATCAAACAGAATATACGCGCCCGCGGGCGGCGTGATCGTCCGGCTGTACCACTGACCACGGCTTTGAAACCAGTGCACAATGTCCGGCGTGTATGCCAGCTTTGGGCAAATTCCCGCGCGGATGTAGCCGCACTGCTCGGCGCACCAGCTGACGAACATCGCACACCACGGGTCGTTCGGCAGGCCGTACCATGCGCCGTATTTCGTGTAGCCGTCCGCGCTCTCACGGCAGCCGATCTCGCCCGCCGCGACCGATAAAATCGCCTGATTTCCGAGCAAACCGCCGCCAAATAAGTAACCGTAAGAATAAGGACCTGTTGACAAAAAACAAATCCGGACCGAAAATTGGTATTTTCAGCCCGGATTTTTAGCGTTTTTAGCAGTAAAAGGATGGCATTAACCATTCTTTTTAGGTTTAATGCCATGGCAGATAAGAGGCATTCCTCTGTCACGGCTGGAATGCCCCGCTTTTTGAGCTTAGAAAGACAATGTTCTCGTTTCAGTACGGAGAACGATCCTTCTGCCCATATTTTACGCAAGCGCATCATATGCCAGTAGGCATCGCTTCCAATACGTTCGTGTCCTCTATGAAAAGCTGGATAACAACTACTTCCAAGAATTCTACGTCTGATTCCGGTCTGCTTAAAACAGACGGATTGTCGTTTGCAGTGTTTGCAAGTCTCCCCTTGAACTTGATAGCATCGTAAGTATTTGCCAGTTGTTTGACTGCAGTTCAAGCGTTGGTAAACAAGTCTAGCGCCTTCGGGGCAACAAAACGCATCTTCTTAGGGTAGATAGAAAAAGTCATACTTTTCCGGAGAATTGGAAAAGCGAATAGCTGGAATGTATCCCGTAATACCCAGTAGCTCCAGACCGCGATGAACAGCACCGGTATCGTAGCCGCGATCCAATGCAATGCTTTGCATTGGAATCCCATTTTTTATCTGTCGCTCTAAGTGTCGTAAAACCAGTAAGCTCTCTTTTTCGTTGGCTGGGTATACATCTACACCAGTTATGATCCCATACTTGCAGTCTACAGTTGTTTCCATCAAATAGCCAATGCCGCTCTTTTTTCCGTGGTTTATGCATCCGCTGTCTGGATCGGTTTTGCTGGTAGTGCGACGCTTTTTAATCAGTTTAGTCGGTGGCTTTTTAAAGCCGGGCTGTTTTGAGGGCTCTTCGTCTAAGCAATCCAGATAACTCTGCATGCTCAACTCCGTTTCCACTTCGGTTTCAATCCAGCTATCTTTGGAAACATTCGCTGGCAGATATGTTCCGTCAGCTGCTAATTCCTTTCCGTCAACCAAGCCACTCTGTACACAGCGTCGGACGATTTCCAAAAACACCTGTTGAAACAGCTGACTTTCATGCCACTTGCGCAGTCGCGTTTTACTGAACGTAGAGTGATCCGGAATTTTATCTGCAAGCTCAAAACCACAGAACCACCGATACGCAATATTTAATTGGATTTCCTGAACCAAGCGACGTTTTGATTTAATCCCATACAAGTAGCCAACCAGCAACATTTTAAACATACTCACGGGGTCAATGGATGGGCGACCATTTGAGGGATAATATGGCTGCAAAATATCATAAATAAAATCGAATGAAATGACTCGTGAAATTCTTTGCAGCAAATGATTGCTTGAAATCAGTTCGGATAAATCTATAATCATCATGCTCATTTGTCCGCTCTGTCGTCCCTTCATGCATCCTCCCTCCCTATTACAATAATTATTGGTTGGAAGCCCCGCATCCGGCTGGGCTTCTTTTCCTCCTCTTGCCTAAGCTACAATAAGGGGAGCAACTGGCTGACCAATCCCTCCTTGGGCTTGTATGTCCGTTAGCAAGACTGTTAGCCA
>JAUMSA010000319.1 GCA_031293105.1 Butyricicoccus sp.
CTACAAGATGGTGTACTTTTTCGCAGATGCGTTTTCAGGTGTTTCCGAAGGGGCAAAAGGGCTTTTGTTAACAGATTTTGTATGGAAAAAGCCGGTGTTCTGTGGTATCATTTTTTTGTAACTAAAAAGCAGGTATTTTACAGAAAGGTACACAATCCTGTAAAAATACCCGCTTACAAAAACTTGGCTTTTTCGTAAATCTCCGCACGATAGCGGAAGGTGGAAAGCGGCATCCCACACAGCTTTGCAGCAGCTGTGCCGGTGATTTTGCCGTTTTTCCATTGCTGATATAGGTGATGGAAGCTTTCTGGTAAAGGTGTCGGAGGTCTGCCGAAACGGACCCCCCTTGCTTTGGCAGCGGCAATTCCTTCTGCTTGACGCTGCCGGATATTAGTACGCTCGTTTTCTGCCACAAAGGACAGCACTTGCAGTACAATATCGCTGAGGAACGTGCCCATCAGGTCTTTGCCGCGGCGTGTATCCAGCAGGGGCATATCCAGCACCACAATATCAATTCCTTTTTCCTTGGTCAGAATTCGCCATTGCTCCAGAATTTCAGAATAGTTTCGCCCCAGACGATCAATGCTCTTGATATAGAGCAGATCGTCTTTTTTCAGTTTCCGTACCATTTTCCGATACTGCGGGCGTTCAAAATCCTTGCCGGACTGCTTATCGATAAACAGATTTTTCTCCGGGATAGAAAGTCCTTTCAGAGCAAGAATCTGCCTGTCCTCATTCTGATCTCTGGTGCTAACACGGATATAGCCATACAAATTTCCCATTGTTTTTCCCTCCTTTCTCCCGATCGGGAAAACAGCTCCCAAATCGTTTTTTCCATCTTATATGGTACTGGATACTTGATACTCCTGAAATAAACAGACTGTAAAAATGCTGGGTGCAGACCTGGCTTTTTGCAGTCATTTGTCATGTAAGCAGGCACTCTTTTTGTCTGTCCGCAAGACCTGAAATCCGTGCTGTTTGGCGTACTCTCTGGCAGCCGCCAACCGCTCCTCGCTGTACGGTGGAACCAGACGAATGGACAGGCGGGACTTGTCCATCACATAGGTCACGTTGCCCTCAATGGTACTGCGCTCCAACCGGCACAGCTGGGGATACTTGCGGCTGAACTCGGCCAGCCTGCGCTTCAGATCGGCGTTGAAGGTGTAGATACTGGCGGTGTCCTCCGCCTCGTTCCAGTTGATGATGGTTTCTTTCTCATACTTAGACAGCTTCGTCATGCAGATCCTCCTCATAGTCGGTGTTTTCCTTTACCAAACGCAGGCGGCGCTTGGCACGGTAATACTCATCCATCTCAGCACGGAGCTGGTGATAAAAGCCGGTGTACCAGCTTTCTGCCATCTCCGTTTCCATCTTCCGGGCCAGCTCCAGCATCCGGTGCTTAGCCTGCGGGTCAACGGTCAGGGCAGTCAGCCATTTCAGCCGTGTCACCGTGTTGTGGTTGTTGGGACAAGCAAAGGCATACAACACTTTCTTTTCCCGGATACTCAATTTCATAAAATCAGCCTCCTAAAAGTTTATTTTCCATGTGTTAGTTGCCGGTTTGCCTGCAATCGCTCCTGCCCGGATTTTCCCCGGCGTATTGTCCTTCTTGGTGCGCTCCTGTCATGGCGTCACTTCCCCAAAGGTCATACCCCTTGCAGCCGGTCATTCAATTTTCAAGGTTCTGTGTCTCCTGACAAAACTCATTTTACCTAAAAAACAGGCACCCTCCCGTATGTCTAAAACGATGGAAAACGGCTCGAAATCATCATATTTCCACGCTTATGGAATCATGGTATAATGGTTAAAAACGGTAGGCCTTTCCTAATGAGAGGGGGAATTTGGATGCACACAAAGCTGTCTATCCCGGAACGATTAAAGGATTTGCGGGTGGTGGATAAGCACCTGACCCTGGAGCAGCTGGCCGAGCAGACAGGGCTTTCCAAATCTGCTCTCAGCAAATATGAGAGTGACGATTATAAGGACATCAGTCCCTTTGCCATCGCCACGCTGGCGGAATTTTATGGGGTGTCCACTGATTACCTGATGGGGCTGTCGGAAAACAAAAATCACCCAAACACAGAGCTTCAAGCCCTGCATTTGAGTGATGATATGGTTGCATTATTGAGCAGTGGGAAAATCAACAACCGGCTGCTGTGTGAGATTGGCACACATAAGAATTTCCAGCGGCTGATGACGGATATTGAGATTTTTGTTGACCGAATTGCTGATATGCGGATTGCCCAGATGAATCTGGTGCTGGAGGCCACCCGGCAGGAAGTAATCCGCAGCCATGCACCGGGGGAGAACGACCTTTATGTCCGCACTCTGGAGCTGGGACAGGTGCAGGAGAGCGACTTTTTCAGCCACACGATCCATGTTGATTTGGACAGTATCGTTCGGGATATTCGACTTGCCCATATCACTGACCGCACTACTGCCGATCCACAGCTGACTTATACGGAGATCAAGGAAAAATTTGATTGTGCCATGCAGTTAGGCAGTAACGAGGAACGGCTGATCCACGAGTTCTGTAACCAAATGCAAATTCCCTTTGACAAGATTGCTTCCGAGGATTTCTCAGCGTTTATGCGGATACTGAGCCTGTCCAAGCTGCTGAAGAATCCCAATAATATGAGAGGAAAGGCTCGGCCACAAGTCTATCACCGTGTTAAGAAAAGAAAGAAGAGATAAGACTAAATGGGGTGATACCGACATGACCATTTAACTTGCTAGAATGATAAACTTTAGATGAATTGTTCCGTAAATGTC
>JAUMSA010000320.1 GCA_031293105.1 Butyricicoccus sp.
ATTCCTCTTCATAGAACCAGCCCCTCGTGCCGCACAGGCCGATGTCTTCATAGACATAGCAGTTGTTGTGCAGAAATTCAATATTCTGAAAGCCGTTTTCGTCGATAAACCGGCGCATTTTGGTCAGGGTGTTCCACCAAAGGTCATGATTGCCCTTGAGGATGATCTTGCGCCCGGGCAACCGGTTTAAATAGGCGAAGTCTGCCTTGGACTCTTTGAAATCAATGCCCCAGGACACATCCCCGCCGATGACAACCGTATCTTCGGGTGCCACGACAGCCGACCAATGCGCCTGAATCTTATCCATATAATCCTGCCAGCGGCCGCCAAAGATGTCCATGGGCTTGTCGACCGCACAGGCGAGGTGCAGATCAGCCAGGGTATAAAGCGCCATACCCGCCTCCGATTTACAGCTTCACCAACAGGTCAATGGTGTCCAGGATTTCTTCCTTGTCAACCACGCGGTCAAAGCGCGGCTGCTTGCCGGCCAAAGCGGCCAGCGGCGCCGGAGCTTCAATGCCGGTCATCTGGCTGAGCACGTCTAACTGGGTCACGTCGTCGCGTTCGAGCTTGCCGCCCAGCGCTTCGACGACCGCACGGCAGAATTTGAATGGGCTGGCCGTGGATGCAATCACGGTCGGCGTGGTATCCTGCGTCGTACGGCGGTAGTCTTCATATACACGAACCGCGACCGCTGTGTGGGTATCGGCCAGATAATGCTCTTCGTCCCACAGCTTGCGGATGGTCTCAGCCGTCTTCACATCGTCGCAGTAACCGGCGTCAAAATCTGCCGCAATCTTTTCAAACAACTCCTTGGGCAGCGCATACCGACCATCACGGCTAAGTTGCTCCATCAATTCGGATACGACCTTGTCATTCTGCCCAGAAATGTAGAACAGCAAACGCTCCAAGTTGGAAGAAATCAGAATGTCCATCGACGGCGAATCGGTCGTATAGAACGGACGGTTGCGGTCATAGGTGCCCTGATTCTTGAAAAAGTCGGTCAGGACATTGTTGCGGTTGGACGCACAGATGAACTTATGCACCGGCAGACCCATCTGCTTGGCAAAGTAGCCAGCCAGGATGTTGCCGAAGTTGCCGGTCGGTACGCAGATGTTGATCTTATCACCCATCTGGATGGTGCCTGCATTGACCATATCGCAGTACGCCGACACATAGTATGCGATCTGCGGCGCCAGACGGCCCCAGTTGATCGAGTTGGCCGACGAGAACATCAGGCCTTGCGCATCCATCTTTTCGGCAGTTGCTTTGTCGGTAAAGATGCGCTTGACCGCACTCTGTGCGTCGTCAAAGTTGCCGTGGAGGGCAACGACTTCGACGTTGTCACCCTTCTGGGTGGTCATTTGCAGCTTCTGCATCGGCGAAACGCCATCCACCGGGTAGTACACCATGATCTTGGTACCCGGCACATCGGCAAAGCCTTCGAGCGCTGCCTTGCCGGTGTCGCCCGAAGTAGCAACCAGGATGCAGGCCGTGCGGGTTTCACCGGTCTTTTTGAGCGATGCGGTCAGCAGATGGGGCAGCATTTGCAGCGCCATGTCCTTGAAAGCGCAGGTCGGGCCGTGCCACAGTTCCAGGATGTGCTTGCCGTCCTTCAGGTCAACAACCGGCGCGGTATTCGAGCCGCCGAACTTTTCGTCGGCATAGGCCTTCTGCGTGAAATCCTGCAATTCCTCGGCCGTGAAATCGGTCAGGTACTTGCCCAGGATAAACGCCGCGCGCGCCTTGTAGTCCATGCCCAACAGGGCATCGAGATCGGCCTTGGTCAGGCTCGGAATCTCGGTCGGGCAAAACAGGCCGCCGTCGGGCGCAATGCCGGTCGCGATGGCTTTGGCCGCGCTCACGCGCAGGCCTGCGTTGCGAGTGCTTACGTAGTCCATATTTATCCTCCAATATTTATAACATTCGATGAATATAAGCGTCCGCGTTGTCATAAAACAACGCGCGAACGGTGCTTTCCAAGTAATTGTGCCGCAGCATTTGCTCGGCCAAGGCTTCCATGTGCCCGGCTGTGGCAATTTCGGCGGGCAGGCTGTCGCAGCCGTCAAAGTCACACCCAAGGGCCAGACAGCTTTCGCCGCCCTGCTCCATGAAATGCTCAATGTGCCGCAGAGCATCGGACAGAGTGCCGCGCGCGCCGTCCTCCCGCAGAAAGGCGCTGTACAGATTGATGCCGCACAGGCCGCCCCGCCGGACGATCTCGGAAAATTGTAGGTCGGTCAGGTTGCGTAAGTGATGACACACCGCCCGGCTATTGGAATGACTCGCCACAAACGGTGCTTCGGTTTCCACGCACAAATCCCAGAATCCGCGCTCGGACAGATGGGACACATCCAAAATCACACCCCGCCGCACGAGGTCCTGCACCAGTGCCCGACCGCGTTCGGTCAGCCCGGCGTCGTTGTCGGCTGCCGCGCCGCAGGCATACATATTGCGATAGTTCCAGCTGAGCGTCACCAGCCGTACACCGGCATCGTAAGCCCGCTGGACATGTGCTTCGGTCGGCAGTAGTTCAGCCCCCTCGATGGACAGAAAGGCCGCCGCCTTACCTTTGGTGCAGGCAAGGTCAAATTCTTCGCTGTCAAAGCAAAGGGCCAGCCAGTCGGCGTTATCCCGAAATTGCTGTTTGGCTTCGCCCAGGAGCGCATCCAAGCGGTCTTCTTCGCGTAAATCAAACAGGGAGCGTGCCCGTTTTGCACCATCCGGTGACCGTGCGCCACAGAACAGCGCAAAAAACTGTGCATAATGATTGTACCCGGATACTTTGGCGCGGTCAATCATCAAATCGTTTTCGCGCAGATTTTTTCCGGTTTCATAGCATTCGTACAGGGTATCGCAATGC
This sequence comes from Butyricicoccus sp., assembly GCA_031293105.1. Taxonomy (GTDB): domain Bacteria; phylum Bacillota; class Clostridia; order Oscillospirales; family Butyricicoccaceae; genus Butyricicoccus_B. The sequence goes on from JAUMSA010000320.1 coordinate 2,864, forward strand.
AAATCAAAATACCGCAAACGGTTCCCTCCCTTATGCGTCGAACGCATTTTCCAAATAGCGGATGGTAGGCGGTGCTTCCCGCCCGGCCAGCAAGATCTCCACCACGTCAAACCGCGGCTGTCCGGCATCCGGATGCTCCGCCAACCAAGCTTCGGCCGCTAAAATCAGCTTTTGCTGCTTGGCATGGGTCACCGCCTCGCGCGGCAGGCCGAACCGCGCATTTTTACGCAGTTTGACCTCCACAAAGGCCACAAACCCATCCTTGCAGGCAATGATGTCGATTTCTCCATACCGCGTGCGGAAATTGCGCGCCTCAATCCTATATCCATGTGCCGCTAAGTAATTCGCCGCAAGGTCTTCCCCGAGTTGGCCGCGGTTCATGGCCGCGCCTCGGGATGTTTGTCGTAAAATTTCTTCAAAAAGGTCATACGGTGGATGGGGCTGGGACCACGCTCCAAAATGGCTTGATAGTGCGCCTTGGTGCCGTAGCCCTTGTGTTTGGCAAACCCGTAAGCAGGATAGAGAGCATCCTGCTCGAGCATCAGTCGGTCACGGGTAACTTTGGCCAAAATGGAGGCCGCGGCAATGGACGGGCTTTTCGCGTCCCCGCCGACCACGCACTGGTGCGGAATGGCCAGCCCTTTGGAACGGTTGCCATCCACGAGGGCAAAATCGGCTGCCGGATGCAGGCCTTCGACTGCACGCTGCATCGCCAGATAGGTCGCTTCTAATATATTGATGCGGTCGATGGTTTCATGATCGACCAGCGCAATGGCATAGACCAGCGCCTGCTCCTGAATGATATCAAAAAGCTGCTCCCGCTTTTTTTCGGTCAGCTTTTTGGAGTCGTTTAAACCTTCGATCGTGCAGCCAAACGGCAGAATCACCGCCGCCGCGCACACCGGCCCGGCCAGCGGCCCACGGCCGGCCTCATCGATGCCACAGATGGCCCGAAAGCCCTGCTCAGCGGCTGCGGCCTCAATCGTCCAGTCCAGCATCGGCATAGTCCTCCGGGGTTTCCACCGTGATACGGCCGAGCACGCCGCCGCGGTATTCATCTAATAGGATACGCGCCATGCGCTCGGTGTCGATCTCGCCGCCGCGCAGCAAGAAGCCACGGTTCTTTCCTGCCTGCTCAAGCAGCGAAAAGCCGAGGAAATCGACTTCTTCCATCTCGTCCGGCAAGGTCAATTTATAGCGGGTTGCAATCGCCTCAGGCGCACGGGCCGCCAAAATCTCCATGAGCTTGCATGCCAGGGTTTCCACATCCAAAATATCGTCTTTGACCGCGCCCGTGGATGCGAGCAGCAGACCGGTGCGCTCATCGTCAAACTTGGGCCATAGGATGCCCGGCGTATCGAGCAGATCGATGCCGTCCCCGACCCGGAACCACTGGCTTCCGCGGGTAACGCCCGGCTTATCGGCCGCCTTGGCCGATTTGCGCCCCAAAATGCGGTTGATGAAGGTCGATTTGCCGACGTTCGGAATGCCGACGATCATCACGCGCACTGCGCGGCCGGTCTGCCCTTTTTCGTTCCACTGGGCGATCTTGTCGGCCAGCACTTCGCGCACGGCCGCTGCAAACCGGTCGGTCCCCTTGCCATGCTGGCTGTCGGTTTCGAGCACCGCCCAGCCCTTTTGCCGGAAGAAAGCCGCCCAACGGCGGGTCTGTTCCGGGTCGGCCAAGTCGGTACGGTTTAAGATCATCATACGCGGCTTGGTGCCTGCAATCTCATCCATATCCGGATTGCGGGACACCTGCGGGATGCGGGCATCCACCACTTCACAAACCAAATCGATATTTTTCAGGTTTTCGAGCATCTGGCGCCGGGTTTTCGCCATGTGCCCAGGATACCATTGAATGTTCATTCTGTTTTTCCTCCGAAGTTTTCGGGCGGCCAGACCACAGCCATCACATGGCCGATGATATAGCGTTCGTCCACCATGCCCAGATCGGGCGAACGGCTGTCGGTCGATGCGTTGCGGTTATCGCCCATGACAAATACGCAGCCTTCGGGGACGGTCTGCGGGAACTCCATGCCCTCGAAATCCATGGGCAGTTCAAAATCGTTGGTATAGTCCTCCTGCAATTCTTCGCCGTTGATATAGACCTTGCCGAGCGCAAAATCGATGTTGATTTCATCGCCTTCGGTGGCAATGATGCGCTTGACGATCGGGCCATGCATGAAGCTTTCCTTATTCAGAACCACGATATCGCCCTTAGCCGGGTCATACCCCAAATTGCTGACAACCATCACATCTTTATCGTGGAGCGTCGGGTACATCGAACTGCCGTCCACTCCAATCAAACGTACAACAAACGTAAAAAGCAATACAATGAAGATCAGGGAGATGATGAGCGCTTCGCCCCAATCGTAAAAGCTGCTCTGAAAACGCCCCTTTTTTGGTTCGATTTCCTCTTCAAAGGGTTGGCGTTCTTCCATGTTCTGCATCCTCCATCTCAAAATTTAATAGACCTTTTTATCATACCTTCTCCTGAAAGTTTAAGCAAGCTGCGATTCGCACAGCATCCAGCTTTTCTTACTGCATGGCCTTATATTTTTCCACAAAAAAAGAGAAAGAGGGAAACCGAAGCTCCCCTCTTTTTTGTCCCTTTTTTAGACCTTTTCGACGACCTTGGCAGCCTTGCCTACGCGACCGCGCAGGTAGTACAGCTTCGCGCGGCGTACCTTACCGTTACGGATGACTTCGAACTTGGCAACGTTCGGAGAGTGTACCGGGAAGGTCTTTTCCACGCCTACGCCATAAGAAATACGGCGAACGGTGACGGTCTTGTTGATGCCCGCGTGCTTCATAGCAATGATGGTGCCTTCAAACACCTGGATACGCTCGCGGTTGCCCTCCTTGATCTTGTTGTGTACCTTTACGGTATCACCGATCTTGAGTTCGGGCAGGTCGTTCTTGAGCTGCTGCTCAGACAGAATCTTGACTAAATCCATTTTTTCAGTCTTCCTTTCATCCTAGACATTCGTGCCGTATCATTCCCATTAAGGCCAGTGTTGGGCCGGTAAGCAGAGGAATGCCCGTTATCGGTTTTTAATTGTATCATATTCCGCACATGGACGCAAGCATTATTTTCCGTATTCTGCGCTTTTCCCCGAAATCAGCAGGTTGCCAAAGAACTTCGTTTTGTTTCCCTTCTGTTGTTGTTATTTCCTACAAAAACGATTATACTAATGTATGGCAGTTTTCGACTGACCTATCCCCCGATCCCATCGATCGCATTGAAGGAGTGATCCCTATGTGGGCTTATGAAAGCGTATTCTATCAAATCTGTCCCATCGGTTTTTGCGGTGCGCCGCGCGTCAACGACGGCCAAACGGTCAACCGCATTCAAAAAGTCGCCGATTGGACCGACCATCTGGTAAAACTCGGCGTCAACGCCGTTTATTTTTCGCCCGTCTTTGAGTCGGACAGCCACGGCTACGACACCCGCGATTTCCGCAAGATCGATTGCCGCCTGGGCACCAATGCCGACTTCGCCGCCATGTGCCGCACTCTGCACGAAGACGGCATCCGGGTCGTGCTCGACGGGGTATTCAATCACGTTGGCCGCGGCTTCTGGGCCTTCCGCGATGTGCAGGAGAAAAAATGGGACTCTCCTTATAAGGATTGGTTCCACATCTCCTTTGACGGCAATTCCAACTACAACGACGGCTTTTGGTACGAGGGCTGGGAAGGCCACTATGAACTGGTCAAGCTCAACCTGAAAAACCCGGCGGTCGTTGACCATATCTTCTCCTGCATCCGCTCCTGGGTGGAGGAATTCGACATTGACGGCCTGCGGCTGGATGTGGCGTACCTGCTCGACCGGGATTTCCTCAAAGCGCTGCGCCGTTTTACCGACAGCCTTAAACCGGAATTCGTGCTTATTGGCGAAGTGCTGCACGGTGATTACAACCAGATCGTCAACGACGAAATGCTGCATTCATGCACCAACTACGAATGCTACAAGGGATTGTATTCTTCCCTTAATTCAATGAATCTGTTTGAAATCACCCATTCGCTCATGCGCCAGTTCGGCCCGGAAAATTGGACGCTGTATAAGGGCAAGCATCTGATGAGCTTTGTCGATAACCACGACGTAACCCGCGCGGCGTCGATTCTGAACAATCCGGCGCATTTACCGCTGCTCTATGGTATGCTATTTGGTATGCCGGGCATTCCCTGCCTGTACTACGGCTCGGAGTGGGGCGCCGAAGGGCATAAGACCCCAGGCAGCGACGATGTCCTGCGGCCCTGCTTTGAGCAGCCCTTATGGACCGAGCTCACCGACACCATTGCCGCAATGGCACAGGTTCACCGGGAAAGCCGGGCACTGTGCTATGGCGACTTCAAACATCTGGTGCTCACCAACAAGCAGGCCATTTGGGAGCGCAAAGCCGAAGGTGAACGCGTGCTGATCGCTATCAATGCGGACAGCGAACCGTACACCGCGCATTTCGACGCGCAATCGGGTATGGCGGTCGATCTCATCACCGGCAAGCCGCATGACTTTGGCGGCGGCAGCGAGCTTCCGCCCTACTCGGTAGCCTTCTGGAAGACCGAACGCTAAACACCAAACAAGCAGACCATTCATAGGCTGAGCCAGGAGGCTTTGGCTTATGGATTGTCTGCTTGTTTTTTTGATGTCTTGTGACGCGCTGTTTGCCTGTCTGGCGCTGGGGGCGCAGCACATCACGGTCGAACCCCGCGCCCGTCTGGTGCTCGCGGGTGTCGGCACCGGCTGTCTGGCGGTTTCTTTTCTGACCTCGCGGGCGCTGCTCCTGCTGCTGCCCGACCAGCTGTTCCATTACATAAGCTGCGGCGCATTATTGGCGATCGCGCTTTGCTGTTTATTTGAGGCTGGCTGCAAACGGTTATCCGACCGGCTTGCGACCGCCGCCGCACCTTTGACCTTTCACCTGCATGGTTTGCGGGTGGTGCTGCAAATCTATGCGGAGACCGCACGCGCGGATGCCGACCGATCAGGTTCTCTGTCGCCCGCCGAGGCCTTTTGGCTGGCGGTGCCGCTCTCACTCGATTCGCTGCTGACCGGGCTTTCGATTTGTGTCACGCCACAAACAGCGGCAGGGCTACTGCTGTTTTCCCTGCTCTGTGGCTTGCTGGCCACCTGGGCTGGGGAAAAGATCGGCAAACGGCTGGGACACGCCGCCGGACAATCGGCGTCCCTCATCAGCGGCGTTCTGCTGCTCGTCATTGCGCTGTGTAAGTTGAAACTATAAAATACCGCCCCTTTCCCGAAAGTCTGGAAAGGGGCGGTTGCTTACATACCGTGTTGCAGACGAGCTGCTTTGATGGTGTTTTTCATCAGCATGGTGATAGTCATGGGGCCTACGCCGCCGGGCACCGGCGTCATGTAGGATGCCTTTTCCATGACCGTAGGGTCTACATCGCCGCAGACCTTGCCTTCTTCGTTGCGGTTCATGCCCACATCGATGACGACAGCTCCGGGTTTGACCATATCCGGGGTCACAAAGCCCGCCTTGCCGACCGCGGCCACCAGGATATCGGCACCGGCGCAGATCTCTTGCAGATTGGCCGTACGGCTGTGGCAGATGGTGACCGTACCATGCTTATGGAGCAGAAGCATGGCCATGGGTTTGCCGACAATGTTGGAGCGGCCAATGACCACGCACTGCTTGCCCTTGGGGTCGATGTCGTACTCGTCCAGCAGTTCCATGACGCCCGCCGGGGTACAAGGCAGGAAATCAAAATCCCCAATCATGATCTTACCCACGTTGGTCGGATGGAACGCATCCACATCCTTTTTCGGGTCGATGGCTGCGATGACAGCATCTTCCCGAATCTGTGCGGGCAGCGGAAGCTGGCACAAAATGCCGCTAATCTTGGGATTGGCGTTGAGCCGACCGATCAGATCCAGCAGCTCGCTTTCGGAAGCGGTCGCGGGCAGCACATGCTTTTCGCTGTAAAATCCACATTCCAGGCAAGCGCGCTCTTTGTTGCGCACATAAATCTGGCTGGCCGGGTCATCCCCGACCAGGACGACCGCCAAGCCAGGAACCACTCCCTGCGCCTTCAGCGTTTCGGTCTGTTCTAAAATTTGGCCGCGCACCTTGGCCGACAATGCTTTTCCGTCCATGCGAATTGCACTCATTCATGACTCTCCTTTTCATCCAGTTCAATCGGTTTTTCTATCGCTGTGGGCATCCAAATTTGTCCCAGCGTTTCGACTTTATTTTTCCGTCCAAGCACCAGCAGAACCAGGGCGACCAGACAGCTGATACCGGCCAGTACCTGCGATACGCGCAGCGGGGTACCCGGAATGTACAGACTATCGGTCCGCAGTCCTTCGATCCAGAAACGGCCGAATCCATACCAGGCGGCATAAATCAAAAAGATCTCACCTTTGAAATGGCGCTTTTTGCAGCATACATGCAGCACGATCAGACCGATTAGGTTCCAGAGCGATTCATACAGAAACGTTGGGTGGACCGGGTCGCCGCCGTCGATGGTCATGCCCCACGGCAGGCTGGTCGGTCCGCCAAAGGCTTCGGCATTGAAGAAATTTCCCCACCGGCCAAAGATCTGACCGATAATCAGACCGGTCGCGGCGATATCCAACATACCCGGAATGTTGAGGTGCTTGCGTTTCCCATAAAAATAGATGGTCAGCACCGCGCCGATAATGCCGCCATAGATGGCCAAGCCACCGTGCCAAATGGCAATAATCTCCACCGGATTTTCTTTATAAGAATCCCACTCAAAAAATACATAATACAGCCGCGCGCATACAATTGAAATAGGCACACACAAAAGCAGCAGATCATATAGATTATCCAGCGAGTAACCAAACTGTACGGTCTTCCGCGAGGCGTACACCGCCGCTACCAGGAACCCGATACAGATGATGATGCCATACCAATAGATGTCTTTTCCCAGGATGTTCACCGCCACGCGGTTGATCGTAAATTCCAGACCCAGTCCCGGGAAACCAATTACATGTTCCATGTCCTTATCCTTTCTCCGGTCCGTCCAGCGGCTCGACCAGCGACAGCACCGACCGATCGGGCTGTGCCCAAACCGCAAATCGAGCTTGTACCTGTTCGCGCGTAATCGAGGCTTGCAGTTCGGCAAAGTCAAAAAAGTCCTGCCCGCCAAAAACCGCTTCGCACTGTGCCCGGCAAATCTCATCCGGCTGGTCGAGGGTCCGCAGCGTCATGCCATAGGCTGCCCGCCAGATGCGCTCAAATACCGCCGGGTCCACGCCGTCGCGCGCCAGTTTGCGCACCCGGACTTCCAGCCGTTCCCGTACGTTCCGCGCCTGCTGGCTGTTGCCCACAAAATAGGCGCACGCGGCTTCAGGATGCAGGCTATATCCATTTTGGAACTGCCGGTCAATGAGACCGTCCCGATACAGTTCGGTATATAAGGTCGAAGTTTCCCCGGCCAAGATGCGGCTGCACAGTTCGCCAACCAGCTGCCGGTACAGGCGGTTCTCCCCCGGCTGCACCGGGTCATCCTTAAATCCAATCATAAAATAGGGCCGGGATACCGCCATGTGCTTGACCACTTCGGAGTGGCAGACGGTCGGGCGGCGTGTGCCGTAGCCACGCGCCGCGATATGCGCCGCCTTTTCGGGCGAGAACTTCTGCGCCATGGATACGATGGTATCAAAATCCGCCTGTCCGCACACGACCAGCGCCATATTGGCTGGGCTGTAAAACGCCTTGTGGCACTGGTACAGCAGTTCGGGTGTAATGCCCGCAATGCTGTCTACGCTGCCCGCAATCGAGATACGCACCGGATGCTCATGGTACAGCGCCTGATACATCCCCACATAGGTCTGCCAGAACGGCTGATCGTCCATCATACCGATCTCCTGCCCGATGATGCCTTTTTCCTTTTCTACATTTTCGTCCGTGAAATACGGAGTAAATACAAATTTCAGCAAGATCTCCAGGTTTTTTTCAAAGGAATCGGTGCACGAAAAATGATAGGCGGTCATGTTGTGGCTGGTGAAGGCATTGGGCATGGCGCCCGTGGCTGCAAATTTTTGCAGCGCATTGCCGTCCTCATCCTCGAACATTTTATGTTCCAGGAAATGAGCCACCCCTGCCGGTGTGACGATATGGGTGCCGTCCTCCATCG
>JAUMSA010000323.1 GCA_031293105.1 Butyricicoccus sp.
GTGTTGCACTTGATAGTATAATTCACCGCGGTACAATAGAAATAGATAGGGGATATTGAAGGAAAGAGAGGGTAATCGCACTGAAAATCTATATTTTTGACGATAGTCTGGAATATGCAAAACATGCAGCACAGTGTCTCAAGGAGTATGCCGCAGCCCGGGCGCTGCATTATGACATCCGGTTATTTACCGATGACAAAGAACTGCTTGCCCATGCCGCACAGGATGGACGCATTGACCTCTTGTTTTCGGATATCGACCTGGGACAGGAGGAGAAAACCGGCGTCGATGTTGTGCGCGCCTTTCAAACGTTGCAGCCAAGCTGTGCGGTCGTATACCTGACAAGCCATCTCAATTTTGCAACCGAGGTCTATGAAACGCCGCATGTGTATTTTGTGCTCAAAGGCGAACTGCGCAAGCGGCTGCCCGCTGTGATGGATCGTGTGGCAAGCAGACATCGTTTACCCAGCCGTGCACCACTCTATATCAAGCGCAAGGATTCTGAAATCATCCTGGACCCGGACGATGTGCTGTACTGTGAGCACCAAGGCCGGCAGACACAGATTGTGACCAATGGGGAAACCGTTACGGTCTATCAGAAAATTGCCGAACTGATGGATTTACTTGACCCGCATGCGTTTGTTCGGTGCCATACCAGCTATATCGTGCATTTGCGCTATGTGACCAAGTTCAATCGTACCGCGTTTACCATGAGCAATGGTCAGACCATTCCTATCAGCCGGTCCAATTACGCAGATACCAAGCAGCGCTTTTCCGATTATCTCAGCCGGGTGCTGTAAAAGACGATCGCCTGCAAAAAATGTCATTTATTTAATGATTATGGCAAAAAGATGCACAATTTGGCGACAGATTTCGTCAAACCATGCCATTTATGACATTTGCGTTGTATTCTGTGACAGGTATCTGTTTTTTAAAAGGAAAATCTGCTACAATACCCATAGAAGCAATGAGGGCATCTGGTTGGGGATCAGAATTTTCCGGCATCGCTTCGACAGGGCTCACCTGGCGGGATCCATGGGGTGGGTCTGTGCATTTGGCCAAGGGTTTGGGGCTGTGCGCTGGTTTACCTTTCTGCGGCGTACAGATTTGGGAAAATACCCGCAGCCAAGGCATACCGATGCAGATCGAGGGCAATTACCCAGCAAAATTTCATCTGCAAAAAAGATGGACGGCGTTTCATGGGAGAAACGCCGCCCGTCTTTTTTATTTGGATGGAGCCGCAGGCCAGCGGTCACTGAGGGAGGAATACAGAACCCCAAACAAAATCAGTGCCGTACCCGCCAAAAACAGCGGCGTGATCTTTTCGTGCAGAATGAGGATGCCCAGCGCCATGGAAGCCAACGGCTGAATGGGATAGAACAGGGAACAGGTGCTGGCCTCCACCTTGGATAGACAGTAATTCCACAGCGTATGTCCGGCCGTGGTGCACACGATGCCGATATAGAGAAGCGGCAGCAGCACACTGGGGGTCCAGATGTTGATAGCATATCCCAGGCCATGCAGCTCCCACAATGCCACAGGAAGCGTCGCAACCGTACCGATATAGATCCCATAGGTCGTGACCGAAAGCGCGTCGTAGCGCTGTGTAAACGAGCGCATGGCTACGCTGGTCAGAGCCCAGGTCAAAACCGAGAGCAGGGAGAAAATAATACCCGCTAGGTGGCCGCTGCCCAAGTTGCCGCCGACGATCAACGCCGCCCCGCATACCGCGCACAGTATGCAGACGATCTTGCGCGGCGTGACCTTCTCATGAAGCAGCAAAATGGCAAAAATGACAATAAAAATCGGGTTCATCGAGTTAATCAGCGAAGCCAGCGAGGCGCCGCTGAGCTTGGTACCAAGCTGCTGCATGCCAACTGAGATGGAATATCCCCCAAGGCCCAGCAAAACAATGTATTTATAGTCGGCGCGTGCAATTTTCCGCGGCTTTGCGTTCGCAGACGGCTTGCGAAACCGTTGCACAATGGTCAAACAGATGGCCGCGCAGAGATAGCGGGAAAAGAGCAGCGTCCAGTTTGGAACCACGGTCATGACAAATTTGTTGGCAACATATAAGCTGCCCCAAAGCACCATGACCAGAACAAGCAACGCATAAAATGCACCGCGTTTTTCAGAATCTTCCATAGAAATAATCGCTCCCCTTGTTGTGAATGCGTTTTTTATTATAGCACGCTTCGTAAATGTTGCAAAGAGCGAACGCAAAGTTTTCGCCCACCGGTCTAAACCCGGCGTTTGTCACATAGGTATACAGTAAACGTGAGAAACGAAGGGGGAGCAAACGTGAAAGGCTTGCCGGAGGAGCGGGCGATTCGCCTGGCGCAATATATCATTGAAAAGGAGGCAACGGTGCGGCAGGCGGCTGCCCAGTTTGGCATTAGCAAATCCACCGTACATAAAGATATCACCACCCGCCTGAAGCACCTCAACCGCTTACTGTATGTCCAAGCACAGGCGGTGCTCAATAAGAACAAAAATGAGCGGCATATCCGGGGCGGCATGGCCACCCGCGAAAAGTATCGCTGCGCGCGCACAAAAAAATAAAACGGCCTACCGAATCAAGCGGTAAGCCGTTTATGTATCAACCGAATTTTACTTGGCTGCTGCTGCCATCTCTGCCAGGCAGTCCCGGCAGATGTTCTTGCCCTTGAAGTTGGTTACATCCTTTGCGTTGCCGCAGAAGATGCAAGCAGGCTCATACTTCTTCAGAATGATCTGCGCGCCATCGACGTAGATTTCCAGTGCATCCTTTACTTCGATGTCCAGCGTGCGACGCAGCTCGATCGGCAGTACGATTCGGCCAAGTTCATCAACTTTTCTTACAATACCCGTGGATTTCATAATTTTTCCTTACCTTTCTGAAATAAAATGGATACCTGTCAAAACCCGTAGATCAACGATCTGCGAAGGAAGCGTGGATGGAGGGAGCACATGCTGTCAAAGCTATGGGTCGGATTTTTTTGCGTCAGCCTGCTTTGCGGCGTCCTGACCGGACGCCTGGATGCCGTCTCGTCTGCGGCGGCTGAGGGTGCAACCGCTGCGGTAGAGCTCATCCTGAAAATTGCGGGGCTGATGTGCCTTTGGTCGGGTGTAATGGAAGTGGTTTCCGCATCCGGCCTGGCATCAAAAATCGAAAGGGGTCTGCGCCCTGTGCTGCAAAAGCTTTTCGGCCGCGCCGCAAGGGATCATAAGGCCATGGAACTCGTCAGCGCGAACGTGACCGCAAATCTGCTCGGTCTGAGCAATGCGGCAACGCCGATTGGGCTACAGGCGGTTTCCAGACTTTACGAGTCGGCGGGGCGTCGGGGCACACCCGATTCCATTTTGACCCTCATCATTTTAAACACAGCTTCGATCCTGTCTCTTATACACATCT
>JAUMSA010000015.1 GCA_031293105.1 Butyricicoccus sp.
CCATGGCGAACGCCAGTACCAGCGCGAGCACCTTGTTGACATGCGCATACAAAGCACAATTCCCTTGTAAAATCGTGATTTTATAGGTGAATTACTATGCACATGATACCAATTTAAAGAATAGAAAACCCTCACCATACCCAAAGATGCTTCTTTGGGACGGTGAGGGTTCACTTAATTTTAGAAAATGCAATATTGTGCCATATAAGCTTCCATCTGGCCTAAGATGTCGCCGTAGGTGCCTTGCTCTTTTAAATATTCATAAATATCCTGTACCGTGATTAAAGCATGCACCCGGATGCCGAATTCCTCGCCGACTTCCATCACGGCAGTCTTGCCGGGTGTTTGGCCAACTTCACAGCGGTTGACCGAGATGAACATGTCGGTAACCTTCACATCTGCACAGTTCTGCAAAACCGGCATGGTTTCCCGGATGGCCGTGCCCGCGGTGATGACATCCTCAATGATGATGACACGGTCACCGTCCTTGGGTTTGTAACCGACGATATTGCCACCTTCGCCGTGGTCCTTGGCTTCCTTACGGTTGAAGAAGAACGGCTTATCGATGCCGTAAACACGGGCCAGAGCGCCTGCTACCGAGGTTGCGAGCGGGATGCCCTTATAAGCCGGGCCAAACATCGCATCAAAATCCGAACCCAGGGTTTCTTTGACGGCAGCAGCGTAAAATTCGCCCAGACGCGAGTTTTGCAGGCCGGTCTTATAATTACCGGTATTGACAAAATACGGGGTCTGACGGCCGGATTTGGTGACAAAGCTGCCAAACCGCAGTACATCAGCCGACATCATAAATTCAATGAATTCCTTTTTTGCAGCAGAAAGCATGTTGTGTTCCATCCTTTTTTTATTTTGCAGGCATGTCGCCTATTTTTTTCTGATGATCGGCCACCAAATCGGCCAGCGTAACCGAATCGACATAGTGGTCAATGACATGAGCCAGACCAATCCAAAAGTCCAGCGTCGAGCATTGTTCATTGCGCGGACAGACTTCGGCCGCTTGGTCCAGACAGCGATGGGGGCCAATCCGCCTTCGGTGACGCGCAAGATTTCCCCGGCTGTATATTCCGTAGGGGATTTGGCCAGACGATAGCCGCCCTGTGCGCCGCGCACCGATTGCAGCAGCCCGGCGCGGCTGAGCTGATTGACAATCTGCTCCAGATATTTGACCGAAACACCCTGACGGGCCGACACTTCTTTTAATGGGATAAAATCGCCGCGGCCATGCTCGGCCAGATCAATCATCAGCCGCAGTGCATACCGCCCTTTGGTGGATACTTTCATGTCCATCCTCCTGTTCCACATTTCCATGATACCATGTTAAGGGCTTAAAAACAAGCCTAAACCGCCGTTTTCGCGGTTTGACGGCGATAAAACAGGGCTTGCACGCTGGACAAGTTGGGTGCCCTGTGATACACTAAAACCGTCTGTTTGACGTGATGCGCCGCGAAGGCGTTGGATGATTTTGCATGTTTCGGAGGTTTCGTCTATGCTGCATGAATTTTCCCGTACCGCGCTGCTGCTCGGGCAGGAGGGGATGGACCGTTTGGCTGCCGCACATGTGGCCGTGTTTGGGGTAGGCGGCGTCGGCGCGGCGGCGACCGAAGCCCTGGCGCGCGCCGGGGTGGGTGCCCTGACCCTGATCGACAGCGATACGGTTTCGATCACCAATCGCAACCGGCAATTCATCGCCCTGGCATCGACGACCGGCCAGTCCAAAACCGCCGTGATGGCCGCGCGGGTACGCGATATCAACCCCGCCTGCCGGGTGACGCCGCTCGACCTGTTTTTCACCCCCGAAACCGAACTGGACCTGACCGGCTTTACCTATGTGCTCGACGCCATCGATACCGTATCGTCCAAGCTATACTTGGCCGAGCAGTGTTTCCGGCTGGGTGTGCCGCTCATTTCCAGCATGGGGACGGGCAACAAACTCGACCCGACCCGCTTTGAAGTGGCGGATATTTACCAGACTTCGGTCTGCCCGCTGGCACGTGTCATGCGGCGGGAACTGAAAGCCCGGGGCATTAAGCGGCTCAAAGTGGTCTATTCCAAAGAAGAACCCCAGCGCATCCCGCCCGAACGGTATGCCTTGGCTGAAGGCGACCGCAAGGGGACTGCCGGCCGGCCGGTCCCGGCCAGCATCTCGTTTGTCCCGCCGGTGGCGGGCATGATTTTGGCCGGGGAGGTCATTAAAGACATTGCCTTGGCTCGGTAGACAGACTTTTTTGCGGATTGAGCCAAAAAACCATGGGAAAATCAGGCTTTTCGTGCTATAATGGCTAACGGAGCCATTCCATGAGAAAGGTGATTTTTTGAAAAGACTGTCGACTTGGATCTGGGGCATTTTATGCGCCGTGTTCCTGGGGTTCAACATCTATGCCGAGCACTCCGGACGGTTTCTCATTGATCCGTTTCTAAAGATTGCGTTGGCCGCCTGCTTCTGTCTGCTGCTGACGCTGGCCATCCATCCCTTTGAAAGCCGCACCCGGCGCAAGGTCTGGATGGGGCTTTTGTTTTTGTATTATCTGTGGGTGCTGGCCAATCTTTTGTTTTTTGACGCGGCTTTTGGGCGTGACAGCGCGCCCGGCGGCGTGAATATGGAGCCGCTGCACACCATCCGCAACTATTTGCGCGCCTATGAACTGGGCAATATCCATCTGAAATTTGTGGTCATCAACCTGGTGGGCAACCTGGTGGCCTTTGCACCCATGGGCTTTTTCCTGCCCAGCCTGTTCCGCAGCCAGCGCAATCTGCTGGTCTTTTGGATGACCATTTTGCTGATGGTGGGCGCGGTGGAGCTGGTGCAGTATGTCACCCATACGGGCAGCTGTGACATTGACGACCTGCTGCTCAATGTCGCAGGGGCGCTGCTCATTTGGTTTGTGCTGCTGCCTTGGCGGCTGTATACGCGATACAAGGAGGACCATCGATGAAAAAGAATGTAGTGATCGTCGGCCTGGGGCTGATGGGCGGTTCCATGGCCATGGCTATTCGGAAATATACCGACTGCGCGGTGTATGGCTGGAACCGCACCCGTGCGGTGGCGGAGCAGGCCGTACAGGACGGCGTGCTCGACGGCCTGGCCGGGGAAAATGAGATTGCAAACGCCGATTACCTCATCATCAGCCTGTATCCCCAGTCTACGGTGGATTTCCTGCTGGAACATATGCCGCGCATGAAAAAGGGCGCCATCATCGTGGATTTGGTGGGCGTTAAGCGCTTTATGCAGGATAATTTAGAGCCGGCTGCCGTACAGGCCGGGGTGCACTTCATCGGCGGACATCCCATGGCCGGTAAGGAATTTTCCGGCTATGCCTTTGCCGATGCCGACCTGTTCCGGGACGCGAGCATGATTCTGGTGCCCAATGCGTCCAGCCCGCTTTGGGCGGTCGATGAGATGGACGGGTTCTTTATGGGTCTGGGCTTTGCGCGCGTGGTGCGCTGCTCCGCCGAGCAGCACGACCACATGATTGCCTTCACGTCACAGCTGGCGCACGTGGTGTCGAGCGCGTACATCAAAAGCCCGGAGGCACTGCGCCACAATGGCTATTCGGCGGGCAGCTACAAGGATTTGACCCGTGTGGCCAAGCTTAACGAACAGATGTGGACCGAATTGTTTTTGCGCAATGCCGAGCCGCTCGTGCAAGAGATCGATGAGATCATCCGGCACCTGACCGACTACCGCGACGCGATTGCGAACGGGCAGGAGGAACGGCTGTGCAGCCTGCTGCGTGAGGGACGTGAACGCAAAGAAAGCATTGGATAAGACAAAAGGGCGGGAACCATGGTTCCCGCCCTTTTCAGTGCGCCTGAAATTCCAGATTGTACGATAACATGACGGCAAGGCGACGGCGCGCCTTTTTGAGGTGCCGGCAGACGGCCGACGGGGAGATGCCCCACAGCGCGGCGATCTGCTTCTGGCTCTTGCCGTCCAGGTAGTGCATGCACAGGGCCTGATATTGCCGGTCGGTCAGGGTGTCGCGCATGGCGCGAAAAAAGGCGTCCCGGAAGGCGGCGCGCCAGGCGCTGTTGTCGCCGCCCAGCGACTGGAGGTATTCGCGCATGGCTGCGCGGTCGGCTGCATAATCGGTCAACATGCGCTCTCACGCTCCTCGTAATAGTGTTCCAGGTAATAGCCCGTGCCGCGCGCTTCGTTGATGAGCACGTGCAGCATGCCGATGCGGTGCTTGAGACGGCGGCGCAGTTCCAGGCCCTGGGTGTGCTTGAGCTGGTGCTTGAGCTGCATCAGCCGCAGCTCGAGCAGCGCGGCGTTGGCGCGGTATTCGGTGGCCATTGCGTCCAGCGAGTGAAAAGTTTGGGTCATGGTCGACTCCTCCTTTTAAAAACACGTTTCGTGTGATTTGCGAACTCTTTTTGTGTGGTTCTCATAATAGAACACGAAATGTGTTTTGTCAAGCAAAAGTTTCCAAAAATATTTCTTGTATTTACACGAAATGTGTGGTACACTAAGCCCAAAAGGAGGGAACGTCATGTTGGGTGAACAGATACGACGGCTGCGCACCGGTGCGCGCATGACACAGGGCGACCTGGCGGCGCGGCTGGACATTTCCAAGAGTGCAGTGGGGATGTATGAGCAGGGCAGGCGGGAGCCGCCCTATGAACTGCTGCTCAAGATCAGTGAATTATTTGGTGTGAGCGTGGACTGGCTGCTCGCGCGGGAGCAGCCGGAAAGCCCAGCGTCGGGCGGCGACTTGGACGATCTGCTAGCGGCGTTCCACCGGCAGCTCAAAAGTCAGGAAGGGCTGATGTTCCATGGGCAGCCGCTGGATGCCGGGGACATCGAAAAAATCGTGCGCGCCATGCGCCTAGGCGCTGAGCTGACGCTGCGCGAGAGCAAAGAGGATGGCTTACCATGACGCGCGCCGAGCGGGAGGCCCATCGCCTGATGGCCGATTATGGGGAGCATGACCCCGAACGGCTGGCCGAAAAAATGGGGGTGCTGGTTATCCAGTGCGACCTGCCCGAAACGGTGGAAGGGTTTTACCATTGCTTCCGGGGACACCCGATTATTTATCTGGCCGACCGGCTGCCTGCTTGCCGCCGTCAGGCGGTCTGCGGCCATGAACTGGGGCACGCGGTGCTGCATGGGCAGATCAACTCGCTGCTGCTGGGCGATGCCGACAGCCGGTTGGAGCAGGAGGCCGACCTGTTTGCCGCGACGCTCCTGCTGGCCGGGGGATTGCCCGAGGACGGCGCGGATGTGGCCAGCGTGATGCGCCAGACCGGCCTGCACGAAGGCGCGGTGCGCCGGGCTTATCATTTGATTTAAATAAGAAAAGACCGCACCGGTTGGTGCGGCCTTTCAAAGCCGGAAAATAAAAAAACAAGCCACGCATTCGCGTAGCTTGTTTGGTGGCAGCCGGAGAAGGATTCGAACCCTCACAAACAGAGTCAGAGTCTGTCGTGCTACCTTTACACAATCCGGCTGTATCTTGTCGGCTCTCTCGCTGACGAAGATTATTATATCGAATCTCCGCGAGAAAGTCAAGCACTAATTTAAAAAAACTTCAATAATTCGCACAGTTTTTTGTGTGCCGTCTGCGTAAAATTTTATAC
>JAUMSA010000030.1 GCA_031293105.1 Butyricicoccus sp.
AAAAACTCCCGCGTTTTTCTGATGGATGAACCGCTTTCCAATCTGGATGCGAAGCTGCGCGTCAGCATGCGTGCGGAAATCAGCAAACTGCACCGCGAACTCGGCGCGACAACCATTTACGTTACGCATGACCAAATCGAAGCCATGACCATGGCCGACCGGATCGTCATTATGAAGGACGGTGTTGTGCAGCAGGTCGGCAAACCGCTGGAACTCTACGAACATCCGGTCAATCAGTTTGTAGCCGGTTTCATCGGCTCCCCGCAGATGAACTTCTTTGCGGTCACGCTGAAGGGCACCCAGATTACATTTTCCGACGGCAGCACCATCACGCTTCCGGACAGCATTGCCCAGAAGCTCGCGGACAAGCAAGGGGAGTTGACCCTGGGCATCCGGGGCGAAGACATCAAACTGGACAGCCAAAACCTGGACTTGCAGCGCGATCAGATTCAGCGCGCGGTCATCAACAACACAGAGGTCATGGGAAACGAAAACAACCTCTATTTTGAGTTCGGCGGCAGCCAGGCTGTGGCGCGGGTATCGAAATACGAAATCAGCCAGCTGGGTGACGAAATCGAATTCGTATTCATACCATCCAAGCTGCATTTCTTTGACAAGCAGACCGGCGAAAGCTATCTGTAACCCCATCATATCACGGAACGGAGGAACCAAATTTTGCATCGAATTCATTTAAAAGCACCGAACAACTGGATCAACGACCCCAATGGGTTTATCTATTATAAAGGGAAGTACCATCTGTTCTATCAATATTTCCCCTATGCGCCTCGGTGGGGAACCATGCACTGGGGCCATGCGGTGAGCGATGACCTGGTAAACTGGGAGCACTGTGGTTTGGCCCTGTTTCCCACCAAGTGGGAGGACCGCAATGGCTGTTTTTCGGGCAGCGCCGTGGAACAGGATGGCAAAATGTATGTCTACTATACGGGCGTGCGGTATCTGCAAGTGGACCCGGAAAATGTCCATAAGTCGTTCAACGAGCAGTTCGAGCCGACCCAAATGATGATTACATCGGAGGATGGCTTCCAGTTTGACAACTGGAATGGAAAGCATGCCATCATCCCCGCGATTGAAAATCCTGAAATCGGTGACCGGACGCATACGCGGGACCCGAAGGTATGGAAGGGTAAAGATGGCTGGTATCTGATTTTGGGAAGCAGCTTAAAGTGCGAGAAGGGACAGGTCTTGCTGTACCGCAGCGACGACCTGGTCCATTGGCAATATGCCGGCAAAGCGATGAACGAGGACCTGCCCGGATGGGGCTGGGAATGCCCGGATTACTTTGAATCCAATGGTACCGGCATCCTTGTGTTCTCCGCTATGGGCATGGAAAAACCGGAAGGACAGGCAGACAGCCATTCGCTTTGCTGCACCGCTTCGTTTGACGAAGAAAATGGCCAGATGTCGCTGGCCGACCAGTACCAACTGGTGGACTACGGAAAAGACTTATATGCCCCGCAGACCACAACTGATGCCCAAGGGCGCCGGGTGATGGTGGCCTGGCTGCGCATGCCGCATCCGACCGAAGAAGGCTGGATTGGCATGTTTACCGCGCCGCGTGTGGTCGAATACCGCAATGGGCACATCTATTTCCGTCTGCATCCGTCCATCCGCCAGGCCTTGCAAAAACCGATTGACCGTGCAGACCAGGCAGAGGCAGGCATCTACTGCATACGGACGGCGCTGCACGACGGGGAAGAACTGAAGATCGGCGACTATCGCATCTATCGTGCCGATGGCAGAATCTATGCGGACCGCAGTGCGCTAAAAGACATGGGCGACGGGTGCCAGCTGGTTTCCCAGACGCCGACGGTGCAGGACGGGGACCAGATCGAAGTCATTGTGGATGAGAATGTCGTTGAAATCTTTGTAAACGACGGCGAATTTGTCATGACCCATGTGGTATATGGGCTTGCGCCGCAGGTCACGGCAAGCGAAGGCGTCGCGTTACAGATGTATACAACCGATGCAATGGAGGGATAAAAAATGGTTATCACAAAAGTACAGCTGGACTCGATTGACAAAGTAAAACGGTTTGTAAACCAGGTATCCTGCCTGGATTGCGAGCTGGACTTGGTTTCGGGCCGCTATGTTGTGGATGCCAAATCGATTATGGGCATTTTCAGCATCGACTTATCGCAGCCAATCGAATTGCGAATCCATGACGGCACCGAGAAGCCGGAACACGTGGTCGAACTGCTGAAAGATTACATTGTCACGGACGAATGACAGCAGGAGGTGTTGAGGACATGAAACCGGTGGATGTAGTTGCACTGGGCGAATTATTGATTGACTTCACGGAGAACGGCAGCAGTATCCAGGGCAATCCCCTGCTGGAAGCCAATCCCGGCGGTGCACCCTGCAATGTGCTGGCCATGCTCAACCGTTTGGGGCGAAAGACCGCTTTTATTGGCAAGGTCGGATGCGATACTTTTGGCAAACAGCTGCGGCAGGCTGTGGAAAACAGCGGCACGGATACCACCAATCTGGTGGAGGATGAAACCGTACACACGACGTTGGCGTTTGTGCATACGCTGCCCGATGGGGATCGGGACTTCAGCTTCTATCGCAATCCGGGCGCCGATATGATGCTGCGCAAAGACGAGGTCATGCCGGAAGTGGTCACCGCAGGGCGTATCTTTCACTTTGGTACGCTGTCCTGCACCCATGAAGGGGTACGGGAAGCGACCCGGTATGCCATCCATCTGGCGAAAGAGCACGGGATGCTGCTGTCGTTTGACCCCAATCTGCGCGAGCCATTGTGGGATGACTTGGAAGATGCGCGCCGGGAAATGGTCTATGGTCTGGAACACTGCGATATTCTGAAAATTTCGGATAATGAGCTGACGTTTATAACCGGGGAGACCGACCTGAAAAAAGGAGCCGAACAGCTGCGGCAGCAGTATGATATTCCGCTCGTCCTGGTCACGTTGGGGGCTGATGGCAGCCGTGCCTATTATAAAGATATCGTAGCCGAAGAGCCGGCTTTCTTACAGCCGCAAACAATCGAGACCACCGGCGCAGGGGATACCTTCACCGGTTGTATGCTGCACTTTGTGCTGTTATATGGCATGGAGCATCTGACCGAGGAGAATCTGCACAATATGCTGCGGTTTGCCAATGCAGGGGCATCGCTCATCACAACCCGAAAAGGGGCGCTGAACGTGATGCCGACCAAAGAGGAAATTGAGGCGCTGCTGATGAACAGCCATGGCGCGAAGATCGCACAGTCGTAATGCGCTGAAAAGTTAAAAAAATCCCGAAACTTAGGTTTCGGGATTTTTTATGGGTATCCATTGTTAGTTGGCAGCTGGTGGGGATGTGTCTTGGATGTGGGTGATTTCATACCGCCGATTGCGCAGCCAGAGGACGGCATCGGCAGAAACCATCACCACGTTCAGCAGGTACAAAAAGAGCACGGCATCAAAACTATAAAGCAGCTTGTTGGCAATCCCGGCTAGATAGCCTAGGATGAGCACTAAAAGGAAAAAGAGACTTTTTCCTTTTGTGGAGCGAGATTTCCAAGAGCGCACGATGGAAAAGGGCCATGCGGCTCCGAAGCACAGCATCATCAGCGCTTCCAGGATACTCAATTCCGGTATGTTCCTTTGATGGTGGCCTGCTCGAGAATATGGCCTTCCATCTGGCGGAACATCTCATGGAACCAGAAACCATCCTTCAGGTCCAGCATGGTATCCAGTGCATACACATGCAGGTCGTAAGTATGCGGCTCATTGGGGGGCGCCATACCGCCATAGCAGGCCGAAAGCTCGGGATGCTGCTGACCGCCTTGGATGCTCACCCAGCTGTTGAGACCCTGCACAAAATCGGCATTGGCCTGGCTGTCGTTTTCATCCAACTTGGTGCGGGTGATGTTGGCTGCCACCCAGTGCACCCAGGAAAAGCCGCCCGATACCGGGCAGGCATCCTTGTCTTCCAAAAACAGCGCAAAGCTCTTGGTGCCCGCCGGGGCATCCAGAATCTCCAGCGGCAGGGAATAGGTGGGCATACCGTTTTCGTTATGATGATCGCCGTGCTTGCCGAAACGATCTGCAATGATGCCATCTACAATACCATGGCTGATAATCTTCATAGGGAAAACCTCCTTTTCTTGTGGGGTTATTATAACAGGGTTTTCACCAAAGGTAAATTACCCACTTTTTTGTGGGTATGGCCTTACAGCAAACCACGTTCCCGCAGGGAATCCTCCATGCCGTGACGCATCATGTAGTCAATGCCGATCTCCTGCATGATCTGGAGCGCCGCCAGAATCTTCTCACCCTGAGGATGGGTCAGATAGTATTCGGTCTTGAGTGGATAGCCGTCGGAGACCTCCTTATCCACAAATTCAAATTCCATCAGCTCTTTCAGATGTTCGAGCAGCATTTTTTGAGTGATACCCTCGATGTCCCGCTCCATCTGGGCGAGGGTTGTTTTTCCAAAGCGAAGACGCCATAAAATAATGGGCTTCCACTTGCCTTTGATCATGTCATGTACCAGCTCCAGCGGGCAGGTATAGGTTTCCCGAAGCTTCATGTCCGGCCTTCCTTCCAATCGGTTTTTCTTCAGTATAGCATGTAAACCATCACTCGTCGAGGGGGTTCCCGGTGCATGGGATGCGCCCGGCAGGTAGTGAATTGTCAAACTAAGTGCAACAGGAATTGAGTTCAAAGTCCCATAATTCCTGAGCAGAATGGAAGTTAAGAACCTTGCGAGGCCTGGCGTTAATCAACGCCAGGTTTCGTTTTAGTGTAGCAGGAGCGACGCGAGAAAGATTCCTGCCCTTGGGATAAAACTCCCGAAGCAGACCATTCAAATTTTCGTTTGTACCTTTCTGCCAGGCACAGTAGGGGTCAGCAAAATAGACCTCACAATGCAATCGTTCTTCAATGCGGTGCCAGTTGGCAAACTCTGTACCACGGTCGCAAGTAATGGTCTTGACCAGCTGAGGAGGAAACGCGGATAGTGCGGCTACAATGGCGTTCTCCATGGTCTGTGCTCGTCGGTCCGGTATCTTCACGGCAATGTAAAACCGGGTTTTGCGTTCTGCCAGGGTGGCAAAGCAGGCCTTGCTCTTGCCCAGACCGCTCACCACGGTATCCGCTTCCCAGTGTCCGGCTTCCTGGCGGCTGTATACCGACTTGTCCCGCTTGCGGATGGACTTTCCCTTGCTGTATTTCCCACGTGTTTCTTTCACGCCGTGGCTTTTTCCCTTGCGGCGCAGTACTTTCAGGTTGCCGTTTACCAGGTATTTCTCGTAAATCCACCGGTAGATGGTGCGCCAGCTGGGCATCTTCAGTTCACAAGGGGTACAGGCGATCTGCTCCGGCGACCAGGTCGCACGCAGTTTTCCCTCTATGTAGTCGATAATCTCCGGGGAATGGAACATTCCTCGGTGGCAGTAGGAACGACGCAGCAGGTACTTCTTCTGTGCTGTGTGTGGGTAGTAGGTTGGGATGTCATACATGTGGGTACGGTTTCGCCGAATCTCTCGTGATACCGTACTCACATTTCTCCCTATCAGCTGAGCAATTTTTCGGTAACTTAACCCATCCACATAATATTTCCGTATACAACTGCGTTCTTCTATGCTAAGATGATGGTAGTTCATACAGTCCCCTCCTTGTGGTTTAGTTGTGTGGTAACTCTATTCTACCAGGGTTCTGTATGAACTTCTTTTTATTTTCCTAAAGTGTTGCACTTGATAGTATAATTCACC
>JAUMSA010000051.1 GCA_031293105.1 Butyricicoccus sp.
ATAAATCACCGCAAGCGGTCAAAAATACAGGTAACCTGGAATCGAAAGGAGTTTATATATGAAACCGCGTTTTTCTACTTTGCGCATTCGGTTGGCAGGCCTATGCCTTGTCGCTATGTTTGCCACTTTCCTCCCCGCGGCGGCTGCTTTTTGGGATACCGCTGTTCCAACCGCCGATGTAGCTTCCAACCGGGCGCCGTCCGCACAAGCGGTCGAAGGGCAAACCTTCACCGGTATAATGATCGAGCTGCCGCTGAAAGCGACCGACCCAGATGGGGATTCGGTCTTGTTAAAACTTGTCGATATGCCGCGTTTGGGCACTGCCTCGATCAATGGGGATAAACTACAATATACACCGCAGGAAGGCAAGACCGGCACGGATAAATTCACCTATCTGGCCATGGACACCTTTGGCAATCAATCGGAGCCCGCAGAAATTAAAATCAAGATCACCAAAAACAAAGCCAAACTGACCTATTCGGATATGGGGCAAAGTGCTGCACATTATGCCGCGCTGCAGCTGGCTGAAGCCGGGGTGATGACCGGTGAACAGATTGGCGCTTCGTACTTCTTCCACCCCAACGAAACGGTCACTCGCAGCGAATTTATCGCCATGGTTTCGGCACTGGCCGGACTGGATTTGGAAGAAACTTCGCAGACCGATTTTGCCGATGACGGTGGCCTGTCCGACTGGGTCAAGCCCTACATCAGTGCGGCCGCAGCCAATGGACTGGTGAGCGGATACCAGACCGCGTCGGGTGCCTGTGAAATCCGCGGGCAGAACCCCATCACTTTGGCAGAAGCCAGTGTACTGCTGAGCAATCTACTGGGGGATGATTACGCGGTGCAGACGGCATCCATTGACGCCAGCTATGCGCCCGCCTGGGCGCAGAATGCGTGCGCTGTGCTGACGGCTGCCGATGTCCTGCCCGAAGGCACCACAGCCGCGGACAGCCGCGAACCGATCACCCGCGAAGATGCCTGCGAGCTTTTATACCGCACCATGGAAAAGTTATAATTTGCAACACAGCCGCCTAAATAAGGCGGCTGTTTGTTTTACCGCACCCGCAGGCTTTCAATCTTGGCCTCATCCGGGGTCACATAGGCGGTCTGATATACATGGTAAATGACAAACCCAGGCTTGGCGCCATTGGGCTTTTTCAGGTTGCGCACCTCGGTATAATCGACCGGGACCAGCGAAGAATGCTTGGCCTTGGAATGATAGGCCGCGATCATGGCCGCTTCGGTCAAGGCGGTATCGGTCGGCTGCCGGCCATCTACCACCAAAATGACATGCGAACCATGGATTTTCTGTGTGTGGAACCAGATATCGCTCTTGTAGGCGGTTTTCATGCTGAGCAGATCGTTTTGCAGGTTGTTCTTCCCTGCCCAAACCGAAAACCCATCGCTCGTCCGGTACTCAAATGGCACCGATGCCGCCGGTTTCTGTTGCCGTTTGTTTTTGGTCTGCTTGCGGCTGAGCACGCCGGTCTGCACCAGTTCTTCGCGCAGCTGGGCCAAATCGCGCTCGTTCTCCGCTTCGTCAATCGATTGCAGCACGCTTTCCAGATAGGACAGTTCGGCTTCGCCTTCGGCGATCTGGGCGGTCAGCATCTCCTCGGCTGTCTTGGCCTTGTTGTAAAGCTTGAAATACTTCTGGGCGTTCTGCTGCGGAGTCAGGCGAATGTCCAAGTCAATCTCGATCTCCGGGCAGGTTTCGTCAAAATAATCGATGACCTTGGCGCGGGTCATACCCTTTTCTAGCTGATAAAAATTCGCGGCAATCAGTTCGCCCATGCGTTTGTATTCATCGCGGTTTTTGGTCTGTTCCAGTTCCTCCCTCTGGGCGCCAAGCTTGCGCGCCAGACGGTCGCGGGCTGCCGTCACCGTACGAATCATATCCATCGCGCGGCGGCGCATGCGTTCGGCTTGTCCCTTCTTTTCGTAGAAGGCGGCCAGCAAGGCGGAAAAACTGTCCATTTCGGTCAGTTCCATCAGGCCTTCATACTGCCGGATGGGCAGGAACGAAAAGTCCTGCACCGCATGGTCCTCCCGCCGGGTAAGCAGCATGGGATGGAAGGCCCCCGCCTGTACATATTGCACGAACTCGTCAAAGACGTCGGCCAGCCGCTTACGCTCGTCCGGTGTTAGACTGCCAGCAGACCGTCCGGTCTCCCCGACAGCGCGGTAGGCTAGTTCACGGCACAGCAGCGGCGACATGCCGCACAGGCCGCCGAGCAGCCATTTGTCCAGCTTCTTTTCTTCGTCGCCCGACAAACGAGCCACTAGTTCGGCGCCGGTCAGGGTCAAGGGGTCGTCCTTACCCTCCTGTGCGGGCGGCATCCGGTAAAACAGGCCGGGCAGCACCTGACGTTTGCCCGAAATATCACCATCCACCCGACGGATGGCGTCGATAATACGCCCGTCATTCCCTTTGAGGATGATGTTCGAATATTTGCCCATCAGTTCGCAGACCAGCTGCCTGCGCACGGGGACCCCCATTTCATCGGTCGTGTCCAAATCGATGACGGCCACCCGCTCGAGTGCCGGCTGATGGATGGATACAATCTTCGCGCTCTGCACATATTTGCGCATGAGCATACAAAACATCGGCGGCGCGGCCGGATTTTCCCGGTTGGCGTCGATCAGGTGCATCCGCGGAGCCGATGGTTCGGCTGTGATCATCAGCCGCAGCGCGCCGCGCGTGCCGCGGATGGACAATACAATCTCATCCCGGTCGGGCTGATAGACCTTGTCCACGCGCCCACCGCGGACTTTCTCGTCCAGTTCGGTAACGACGGCGCGCAGACAGACAGCATCAAGCGGCATGGTATCTTTCCTCCATTAGATAAATTGAATGCAGTCGCAATGGGTCTGGCTGCAAACCGCCTCGACCCCTGCAAACTGTGCCACACGCGCGGCAAACACGGGCACGACCGGGTTTTCGGTCGGAAAATGCCCGGCATCGACCAGCGTCAGGCCCAGCGCCTGTGCCCGCTGCATGATATCATACGAGCAATCGCCGATGACGAACGCATCCGCACCCTTGGCAAGGGCGCTGTCCATCATCTTACCGCAGGCGCCGCCGCCGACCGCGACCCGGCGCACCGGGTTTTTACCGGGGGTAAAACGCACCCCGCCAGCGTGCAGCTTTTCTTTGACATAGGCGGCAAAAGCGTGCGGCTCCATCACATCCGGCAGGTTCCCTACCCGGCCGAGCATTTTATTTTCGCCGGCTTCCATGTTGACAACCTGGGTCAGGCCCAGCGCTGCCGCCAAGGCATCGTTCACGCCGCCCTGCGCGCAGTCGGCATTGGTATGCATGCAGATCACCGAAATATCGTTCCGAATGGCCAGACGCAGCGTACGGCCGGTTGCATCATCGGTGGTTACCGTGTGCACCGACGTAAAAATCAGCGGATGATGGGCCACAATAAGCTGCGCACCCACGTCGATGGCTTCCTGCACCACGCCTTCGGTCACATCGAGTGCACACAGCACCTTCTGAACCGTCTGGCTGCGGTCGCCGGTCATCAACCCGATGTTATCCCAACTTTCGGCCAGATCGCGGGGCGCAAAGGCCTCCAGATCGGCTAAGATCTCTCCAACGATGGTCATGATAGTCCCTCCAGTCC